>JALULR010000136.1:0-3815 GCA_027056155.1 DHVE2 group archaeon | reverse complement strand
CTACCAACACGATGCTCTAAGGGCAATCCGGCTAGAAAGAAAAACAGAATATTGAAAAATATGTGCCCGGGAGCTAGTGAATGTAAAAATATGCCTGTTATCACGCCCCAATCAAGGGGATACTTTGCTCCAAGGGTTAATATAAACGCTCCTGCACTGACGGGAGAGATATAAAAAAGTGCAATTTCAATGATGTAAATTAGAGTAAAAGCGATGGATAACATAGCCACCGCATTTTTTCTTAAAGCAAGGGCAGTAAACACGAGCATTACCGCCGCAGCAACGATATATTCAATCATCGAGCAGCATAATCGGTGATGTTTATTTTAAGTTTCCCTATACCATATGAGAAGAAAAAAGGTATATTATTAAGCTAAATTGCATAAGTGAAAAAGAAAGCAAGAAATTTAATCAAATGTGCAAAAATTATAAATATTTTTTAAAACATGCTCATACTGGGTGAAAAATATGCAAAGGGGATTATTTACGGCAATTGTTGCTGTTATGGGCATCTTGCTCTTGGCGCCCATGGCAAGCGCTGCAAGCATCAACTTCACGGCCACAGACCCAAGTGAGATAACCGACGCTGATTACGACATAGTAAGTTTTGGTGCCTCTGAAAACGGAGATAAGATAACATTCTGGCTTCAGGTTCGTGGCAACATAAACACGCAGCCACCAGCAGATTACATGAACGGGTATCAAATTAGTATTGAAGACATAGATATGACAGCACTATGGGTCAACGGCTCATCTGGAATTACGCAGCTGATATACCTAAGTACCGAAGGTAATAGCATGAGCTACTTAACACCAGATGAATACACAATCAACGGCGGAAAGCTAGAGTTTCATCTAAGCGCGGATATATTCAGCAATATTGGTGACAACTATACTGTAAATGTGTACACTGCACACATTCACGGAGACAATGCGGGGTACATATCCAGCCATCTCGACGAGGCAACATACAGTAGCTATGGTTCTTCGGGCAGTGGAGCGGGAAACGGAGGCTCTGGACCACAAAACGGTGGGACGACATCAGGCCCCAGTGCTGCGCCGGATATGATGGGCTTGCTCATGTGGGCTATAATAGGCACCGTAATAGCAGTTGTAGTTGTGGCAGTTGTACTAATTATTGCACTACGCCCAAAAAATCAGAAGCCTCCTAATCCGCCACAGCCACCATAATTAAAAATTATCTATTTTTTATTTATCAATCATCGGAGCAGATACCATGAAAGACGGGCTAACTCGAGATACGCAAGGAAAGAGAACAGAAAAAACACACATACGAGATTTAACATTTAACGACTGGCACAGAAAATTTCTCAGCAATCGTTGCTACGCTACAGACATAGATTTTTACGAATACCGCATCGAACACGGGAAAATAGTGCCCAAGGCAATTTTGGAGGTTAAGCAAGCACATGTGCGCCAGAAAAAGTATCTATGCAGTGCAAATACACGCGCCCTGCTAACCCTCGCACATCGCGCAAATATTAGATTTATGATTATACTTTACTCTCGCAAAAAATATAATGGCCTCGAATGCAATTTTTGGGTTTGGGAACCGCGCAATATTGAAGAGCTAGAGCAATATAGAGAGCAAGATTTTGATGAGTTTTTCAAAGTATATAGCAACTCGGAGCTGGCTAAATTATTGGAAGCGCTATAGAATACCCAACACTTAAATTGTAAATTGCATGCACCAAGATATGAGCAAAACAAAGATAATCGCCACGCTGGGTCCCGCGGTAAGTAACAAAGAAAAAATAATAGCGCTAATAAATGCAGGTGTGAATATATTCCGGCTCAACATAGCGCACGGCACCGTTGAGGAGCACAAAGCATATATGGACCTTGCAAAGAAAGTAGCCAAGGAAATGGACGCAACAGTAGGTATTATGCTAGATATCAAGGGTCCAGAGCTACGAATCTCCACCGCAAGGAAAAGATTTGCCAAGCCCGGCGAAGAGCTCACAATCGGGCACGGAGGGGACTTAGAATTAAATAGAGAAGAGGCGTATCCCGCCATAAAACCCAATGCTAAAGTGCTGATTCATGATGGGGACATCGAAATTACAATAAATAAAGTGGATAACAAGCTCGCATACGGAAAAGTGGTAAGAGGCGGCATAATTGCACCGCACATGGGCGTAAATATACCCAGCGCGCACATACCCATTCCTTACATTCAAGAGAGAGACTTGCAATTTATAAACGCGATGAAAAATGTAGATTTTATAGCAGCCTCTTTCGTGCGCAGTGCAGAGGACATCATTGCACTTAGAAAGGAGCTAGAAAAGATAAATTGTGACTCAAAAATAATTGCAAAAATTGAGAACTGGGAAGGGGTGAGAAATGTAGTAGATATACTGGAAGTAAGCGATGGAATAATGGTAGCGAGAGGAGACCTCGGCACAGAGATACCACTTCAAGAGCTACCTGCTGTGCAAAAAGAACTTGTAAAAAAAGCAATTGAGCACGGCAAGCCAAGCATAATTGCCACGCAGATACTTGAGAGCATGATTAGAGTGCCCCACCCAACAAGAGCTGAGGTATCAGATATAGCAAATGCCATTTTAGACGGCGCAGACGCATTAATGCTCTCTGGAGAAACCGCAATAGGCAAGTATCCGGAGGAAGCGGTGCATATATTGGCAACTGTATCGGAATCTGCAGAAGAGCTAGTTACCCATAGAAACCTAGAGGAACTCAAGGGCACAATATCCGAATGCGTGAGCAACGCCGCAGTGCTTCTTGCCAAAGAAGTAAAAGCTGATGCGATATTGGTGCTTACCCGCACTGGAAAGACTGCAAGAATGATATCTAGGCACAGGGTCAGCACGCCAATAATCGCAGCCACATACTCTGATAAGGTACTTAGAGAGATGAGCATATACTGGGGCGTAACTGGATTTTTAGTAAATAGCTTCAAGTACGCAGACAACGCGGTGAAATCCGCAATTGAAGTTGCAGAGCGTAAGGGCTTAGTTAAAAAAGGAGATGTATTAGTTGTTGCTGGTGGCGAGCCTTCTGGGGTGCCCGGAACCACAAATTTTGTATGGGTACAGCTTGTAGGAGAGCTCATAGCCCGTGGTCAGGGATTTGGCACACAAAAAGTGGAAGGTAAGGCATGCAACTCGCCAAGAAATTGCAAAATTTTAGTTATCGACGAAGCGCCCGAAGATATAGCTCTAGAAGAAGCACAGGGCATAATAATCAAGTCACAAATTTACAATCCAAAGCTACTAAGAGCGCTAGCAGCGCAGGGCAGAGCAATAATAGCAGGCACGGGAGATGTGAGCATACCCGAGGAAGATATAACCATAGACCCCATTCGAGGTCTAATATGGAAATGAGGCCATGCTCAAAAATTAAATACCCGTTTCTCATTATTGCCGCCAAAGCCCGAGTGGGGTAGCATGGATATCCTGAAGGCCTGCGGAGCCTTTGACCCGGGTTCGAATCCCGGCTCGGGCACTTTTTACAGATTATTTACAACGCATGACGCCTCGCGCGTAGCGAGACACCGTACTGTTGGTGCAGCTGACAGCAGTTGCGTAGCGAGAATGCCGTACTGTTGATGCAGCTGACAATTTTTCTTTTAAAAGAGTGCTTATGAGGTGTCGAGCAAAAGCGAGACATCGTACTGTTGGTGCAACTGACAGCAGTTGCGTAGCGAGAATGCCGTACTGTTGATACATCTATCAGTTTTTCCCTTTCAATGTGGTCATGAGGTGTCGACCAACGGGGAGACACCGTACTGTTGATACATCTATCAGTTTTTCCCTTTCAATGTGGTCATGAGG
>JALULR010000135.1 GCA_027056155.1 DHVE2 group archaeon | reverse complement strand
ATTGTTATACGGAGCCCAGAGCACCACGCGCTCAGTCTTGCCGTACGCATAGCTCATAAAATGCCCCACAACTCTGGTAGCCAAGCCCTGCCTTCGATACTCTTTTTTTGTAATAACCGCTCCGAGTACCCAAATTTCGGGGAGATGAACGAGAGCGGATGCACTGCTCACTGCCACGTTGTCTCGAAGTATGCCAAAGGTTAACGCTTTCTCAACTAGGTACTGCGGATTCTCAAACAATGCTCTGAGCACAAGTGGATTTTTTATTATTGTCACCTCGCTATCCTGAAAATAAAATTGCGGCTTCGCAACCATAATATCAATAATGTACTCTTCATGCTCGCGATGAAATAAAGAAGCGTACTCTTTTGGCAAGTGTATAACCGCTTTGTCCAGTGTAAGCATGCTCAAAAACGCCTCGGCAGATTCTCTGGAGCCTTTTATAATCACACTTGGAATGGCACCACCGTTGTATATGAGCATGTATCCCATGAGCTCATCATGTTTCCAATCTACATAGAAATCTGCCTTATCCTTATCCACTTTCAAGTCCCAAAGCGCAAACGCATTGTTTGCAGGGTCCTTCATGCAGTATTGTTCCAGCTCTTTTAATTTTTCATTTTTTGCAATCACACATATAAGATGTGCACAATTATAATAAACATTTTGTTTTCAATTTTGATAATCACAAAGCAATATTTTAATACTCACAACGCATAAACAGCCCTATGACTGGGGATTTTGAGCCATCTGGAATAGAAAAGCTAGATAGTGCATTGGGCGGAGGATTTCCAAAGGGCGGTGTATCACTCATAGTAGGGCCTACGGGAATAGGAAAAACTCTGCTAGCATTGCAGTGGCTTGCCGAGGGTGCGAGAAGAGGGCAGAATGTAGTGTATATATCCACAACTGTGCCCATTGAAAGAATTAAAAAATACTACGGAGAATCAAAGTTTTTAAGAGATGTAGTGGACAAAATAAAATGGTACAACATGGACGTGGAGCCTAAAGAAATGATACCTTTTACAGAGAGCAAGCAGAAGAAACTTTTCCACAGTGTTATGCCGGATATAATCGACGAAGACATGATGCCAAAAATCAAAATACACCGCGGTGTGATAGATAGCATCACTTCCTTCGACAAAATAATCGGAGACAAGGCACTTTTCAGGTATGTATCATCGCAGTTTATAAAGTACTTTAACAGAGTTGGCATATCGGCGATGCTCATTGAAGAATCAGACCTTGGACAGATAACTTCCGGCGGAGAGATGAGAAACTTCGCTGAGGCAACCATTGTAATGGATTACATAGAGTCAAAGAACATGTACATGCGCGCCCTGAAGATTATGAAAAGGTACGGCGTAAATCACCCAACATACTGGATGCCATTTCATATCACCGATGAGGGATTTGAGCTATGAACGTGAAGGAGATTATAGATGATATAATCGAAGATTCGAAGGTTGTGATGCTAATTACCAAGCCACATCTCAGGGCAAAATTGGGGTACTACATAGTGAGCCATCTTCTGAAAAGAGAGGGCACAGAAGGCGTATATATTGCGCTAAACATACCGCACACCACGGTAGAGCGCAAGCTGGAAAAATTAGGAGCAGACCCTTCTAAAGTGTTTTTCATAGATTGCATAACTTCCTCTATAAAATCGGTGAGCACTACGGAGCGCGTTATATATTTAGACTCTCCCAATTTAGTGCTTCTCGAGGGCACTTTGAGCCACGGCATAAAAACGCTTTCTGGCGATGAGAATTTTGTGTACATCGAATCCATAAGCACATTACTCGCGTATAACTCGTATCAATCATTCATAAAGTTTCTGAGGAAGATAACAAACGAAATTCGGCTATACGGCATGATTGGCATAATATTTATGCTAGATAAAGAGCTCGAAGAAGTGGAATTTAGCCAAGCAACTACCTTCGTCGACGATGTGATAGATTTGCGAGACATCACTCAGGAGGAGCTCCAGTGAGGTACTTGTTTCTGAATGCAGTCTCTATATCTACGCCAAGAACATTTGCAACTGAAAGAAGCCATGCAAATACATCTGCAAGCTCCTCTTCGATACCCTGCCCTTCGCGCACTGCTTTAAATAGCTCACCTACCTCTTCGCCCAGCCAAACTAAATCTGCATTAATTCCTCTATTTCGGTCCTTTGAGCCGTAAAAATCATCTATAATGCGTTGTGCATCTTTGAGCTCCATGGGTGGATATTGTAATTCACCTTTAAATATTTGACACCATACCAAAATTAGTGTGTAGTCCTGAAATTATTTCCCAGTATTAGAGATTTGCTTTTCATATTTCTCACCATCCAAATAATCTTACGGCAATTCCAAGTTTAGACTCAACGG
>JALULR010000134.1 GCA_027056155.1 DHVE2 group archaeon | reverse complement strand
GGTAATTATGAGGATTATTATTACCAGTATGAAGGATATTGGCAGCAAAACATTCATAGTCTCATCAGATGTTTTCTCGGTGGCCTTTGAAATTAAATACGTGCCCATCACGCGCACTTCGCCATTTACTTTAACACTTTTAGCAACATTCTCCACGTTCTCTTCGACTTGCTCCATGTGATTCGAGTGCTCTGCGTCACTTTCGCCAGTGTTTTTCACATCGTTTAGTATTACAAGCATGATAGCGGCTTTTGCGTGGTGCCCGTTAAAGTCCTTAGAGAACATATTCTTGAACTGTGAAGAGAGCTTATTCATCATGTATGTGAACCCTGATAGGTACGAAATGTGCTTGGTAAACTCATCAAGCCCGGCGCTTGCGTTTTTCATCATCTCGCTAATGTTGCTGTACATTGCTATTGTGCCAAGCACAGAAGCGTTGCCCGTTGTATTGTAAACAAACTGCATTCCGTAGATTAGCGAGTCTATTTCATCATTGACCATGCTCATATTATTGCTGGTGTTTTCGATAACTGGCAAGGTGGTGTTTATTTTTGAAGTGAGCATTGAGGAATTGTAGTTTTCAATGTCATGTATGGTATTAAATATATCCTCTTGGCTCATATTTTTTAGAGTGTGCATTTTCTCTTCGGCACTCATATTGAAGTTGGGCACATTTAGCTCCGGTTTTTCAAAGCTCATGTTAAGCTCAAAACCATGCATGTGAGCTGCGAGAGCCATCTCTTTAAGGTACATGTTTTGAATGGTGTATTTGTACGTTTCTGCCACAGACGCATCAAACGCGTGCTTAAGTGCATAAAATACCTCAAAGTTAGATTGCGGCGCCGAGCCCGCTAGCGGCGCACTCATCATACCCGTCATGAAATTGTACATATTCACCGCGTTAATGGCAATTCTAGAATGTAAGAGAATGTAATCTAACTGACTCAGCATCTCATTAAACCATATATAGTAGGGGGTTTGCATAGCGGCCATGGCGTTTTCTATGGCGGATTTTTGAGCAACCATATTGTTATTTTCCATATTAATCTGAGCTATTACGCTTGATATAGCATACGTGGTATTGTAGACGGGTGCGTGGTCAATCATGCCCTGAATTCTCGTGATAGTGTAATTCATCTGCACCGCAGAGTTATACGCAATCAAGAAATTTTGAGCTAGCGTAAGCGTGGTGTTTGCCTCAAACTCAACATCGTAATATATGTGCTGGTGCGCTAGCCAGTTTTCGAATGTTTGGTTAAAAATTTCCAGCATGACTCTTTCGTCGCCGGAGGTAATTTTGAGCATATTCGATATATTTTCCTGCACACTCTCAATGTCCTCAGGGCTAATCGCCCGATTATTTAAATCATATAGAAATTTTGATATTGAGCGGTTGTAATCCACGTAATAAGGAAGCACATACTGCATACCTTTGATATTATACGTGTTATTTTCAATCATCGAGCTCAAAATACCCATGGCGGTGGCGTTATCGCCTGTGCTCACAGAATAATTTACATAATTTAGCGCGTTGATGACCTCGTTGTTTTCGCTTATACCTTCACCGAGGCTTGAGTTAGTGTAATTCAGGGATATTTCAGAGAATTTGCCCGCAGAGATGAAATTGCTCACGCTAATCTCTTTCTCGCTTAGAGAGAGTTGGTACGAGCGCATATCCTCGTTAAAGAAAGTGAGAAGAGGATTGCTCATGTTCTGTGAAGAGTTTAGCTCGGCGGACAAAGGTGGGGTGAGCATTGTGAGAAACATAGACTTAATTTGAAAATTCTCACCGTAAATAAGCGCCTGCGTCACATTTTCAAGCATGGGCATCATTGCGCTGGCGTTCTCTTCACCCCTTGGCATTTGAAACAGTAAAAGAACAACTACCTGCGCATCTTGCCTAAGCATGGTTGCGTTTGTATATATAGTATGATAATCGTCCATTATTGAGCTCATGGTCTTGACGGGAACCAGTAGCGCTGAGAAATTAACATTTGATAGATTTTCGCTCATGTTGCTAAGAAGATTTATCAACTCATTCTCAAAACTTAGCGTGGTTTTGCCGGTGATTATCACATCGGCAGGACTCATAATACTCTCGCCGGGAGTTTCAGGGGTGTTTAGTGTATTTACTACGCTTTTATTATTTTCTAGGGCATTTTCTATCTTTAGCATGTCTTCGAGGCTCGCTTTGCTCACTGTGTTATTCGATATGAGGAGTATCTCTGTAATATCAGTGTCCCCGAATTCATCGCTTACTTTTTTTTGTGCATTTACAATTTCATCATTTGGCAGAAACGTATTAAGGTCTGCGCTCATGTGCATCTGCGAGGCATATAGACCAAATATTGAGGTTAAAATGAGTATTACGATAACCGTACTGCCGGCCTTATTACTAAC
>JALULR010000133.1 GCA_027056155.1 DHVE2 group archaeon | reverse complement strand
TTGTTGGCCTATACCGTGGATTCAGGCCTTATTTTTATCTTGTAGAGCCACCAGCGGCTGTTTTAGAAAAGCTTAGTAACGATGATGAAATTGTAAGTTTAGAAGATGTAGTGCTTTGGCATCGTGGAAAAAATAGAAAATGTGTGAAAGTAGTCTTAAAATCACCATGGAAAACCCCCACATACCGCAGATTTGCGCAAGAGTTTTGCGAAGTTTTAGCTGCAGATATACCTTTTCATCAGAGATTTATTTATGATTTTGATCTTGGCTCCTGTGTTAGATTCACTGGAAAATATGTGCAAAGTTCTAGATACCACACAGATATAGTTATGGAGCTAGAGAATGTGGAGAGTATTGACGATTTTAAACCACCTCTGAAAATCATGAGCTTTGACATAGAGAATTCAATAAAGAATGGCACTGTGTTTATGATAGGATATGCAGTTTGGGATAATGGGCACATTGAGAAAGGATACATAGCTGGCGATGAGAAAGATATGTTTAGGGATTTTGTAGAGCGTATAATTGAAATAGACCCTGATATAATTACGGGATACAACATAGATGGTTATGATTTAGAGGTTTTAACTGAGCGATTTAAGCTTGTGCATATTGACTTTAACATAGGGAGAGATGGCAGCAAGCCTCAGCGTATTGGCGGGCAATTTTGGAGGGTACACGGTAGAGTGATAGAAGACGCATGGTGGGCTGTTAAAAAAGAGCTTAAACTAAAGCAAGAAACTCTGGAGGCAGTATCCCAAGAGTTATTAGGCGAGGGAAAGATAGACGTAGATAGGGTTAATATCGATTACGAGTGGGAAAACAACAAGGAGAAGGTGATAGAGTACTGCATGAAAGATGCAGAGCTCGCACTTAGGATTCTCTTAAAATTAAATGTTATCGACAAGTATATGGACTTAGCCACAGTGACCAAGTTTCCACTTGACGACGTGATACATTCAGGGACATCTACATGGGTTGATTCTCTTTTAATACGAGAGGCAGATAGAAATGGGATAGGTGTACCACTACAGGGACACGAGCGCCGAAGGGGTAAGATTGAAGGTGGTTATGTTCATACTATCGAACCTGGGCTTTATCACTGGATTTGTGTATTGGATTTCAAGAGTATGTATCCAAGTGTGATTATAAAATATAATATCTGCTTTACTACATTGAGCAATGAGGGTGAGATAATAAGTCCAAGCGGTGCAAAATTTTTGAGCAGAGAGCAAAAAGAGGGAATAATTCCAAAAATCCTTAGAGAGCTCATGAACCAGCGTGATGATTTGAAAAGAAAAATGAGAGATGCGAGAAGCGAGTCTGAGCGGCAGTATTACGATGGTTTGCAAAAGGCAGTTAAAGTATTGATGAACACATTTTACGGGGTACTTGCCTCATCTTTTTATAGATTTACAGACCCAAGAATTGGTGCAAGTATAACCTCTTTTGCAAGAGAGACAACAAAAAGTATAATACGTTCACTAGAAGAGCAAGATATTAAGGTAGTTTACGGAGATACAGATTCTATATTTTTCCAGTCACCATATAACTCTCTTGAATCAAGTTTAGAGTTCGGACGCAAGATGGCGGAGAATATCTCCAAGCGTGAGAAGCTTATCCTTGAATTTGAGAAGATTTTAGAGCCATTTTTCTCCCATGGTGCAAAGAAGCGTTATGTTGGACGCATAGTATGGCCTGATGAGCACAGAGGAGAGATGGTAGTCCGAGGCTACGAGATCCGGCGCACAGATTCTTTTGATTTGCAGAGCGAGTCACAAATGCAAGTTTTCAAAAGGATACTTGATGGAGATATTGATGGTGCAATTGCTTTGGCCAAAGATATAGTACAGCGAGTTAAGCGAGGAGATGTAGATATAGAAAAATTAGTAATTTCCAGAACGGTACGCGAGTTCTCAAGCTATAAAAATCCAAATTCTATGCCAAATGTGCAAGCAGCTAAAAAGCTTATTGCGAGAGGCTATAATTTTATACCGGGTATGAAAGTATCTTGGATCGTGGTAAACGCTCGTGGTACGCGCCAAGATGTGGAGCCATACATACATGGTAAACCATTCTCGCATCGAGCCGATTATCAGTATTATGCACGAAGACTGGCAGAGACCCTTTCACGAATAACTGAAGTTTTCGGGGTTGACGAAAATGAGTTGCTAAGCGGAAAAAAGCAACATACGTTAGGCAGTTTTGAAAACGGGAAAAAAGATGCAAAGATAAAGACACTGTTTGATTTTAAGTAGCAATAAGTTGCATTGTGTATTCTAATAATAAAGTGGGGCCGCCGAGATTTGAACTCGAGTCACCGGCTATTCCGGCAGGGGCAATGAGGCACAAACATATTCAATGACCCCTTCACCCGAAGCCGGAAGGATGCCAAGCTACCCC
>JALULR010000132.1 GCA_027056155.1 DHVE2 group archaeon | reverse complement strand
GTAATAAAAAATATATGGAGATAATCAAAATCCGTAATCTATTGCGAAATTTTTTATTATAGCTTTGTATATCTCCGTTTGTGCCAGAAGTGAATTTTAAGAACATTGAACTTGTCGACCGCAAGTCAGAGCTAAAAACTCTTAAAGATTACCTTAGCAAGGTAGCTAGCGGAAAGGGCAGCACGGTATTTATCTCGGGAGAGGCAGGTATAGGCAAGACGAGAATAGTTGAAGAGCTCATAAGGCAAGCTCAAGATATGGGCTATAAAATAATAAGAGGCCAGTGCCTGCCAGAAAACTTGGAGCCTCTGTTTCCATTTAAGAGTGCTTTAAAGCGAGCTGGTGTAGAGTACTTGTTATCAACAAAGCCCCCGCCGCTGGTGCTATCTGC
Source organism: DHVE2 group archaeon (assembly GCA_027056155.1). Classification (GTDB taxonomy): domain Archaea; phylum Thermoplasmatota; class Thermoplasmata; order Thermoplasmatales; family Aciduliprofundaceae; genus JAADDK01. The sequence goes on along the minus strand of JALULR010000132.1, from coordinate 9,023 downwards.
ATATTTAATCGATTCTTCAGGGTTAGTTATAACAAAGGCAGAAAGGCTAGAAACAAATCTGGACCCGGATATATTTGCTGGCATGCTTACAGCCATCGAAGCGTTTGTAAAAGACTCATTGAAGATTATGGGCACTGATGAAAATGCATCACTTAACGCGTTAAGCTACGGTGATTATAACATACTAATACAGTCTCTTGACAATCTCTCCCTTGCTACAGTTATTCGAGGCGAGCCCAGTGAATTTTTAATAGATGATATGAACCGCATACTTAGCGAGCTTCAAGGGAAATTCTCCGATTGGCACGGCGATGTTGATGCTGCAAAAGAGGCAAAGAGCGCAATTGAATGGTTCATAACCTCTAAAAAGTACGATGGTAAGTACCTTGCAGGTGAGCCTAGCATAGTGCAAGAAAACATATTTGACAATATTGTTATGGGGCTTCAAAGACTATCCGAGAGATACCCGCTTATTGTGTTCATAGATGACCTCCAATGGGCTGATAAAACATCTCTTAATTTCTTTTACTACCTTGCCAGAAATGTTAAAAATAGTCGTATATTTATAATAGGCACATATCGCCCAGAGGAGATAATTCCCATAGGCGGCAAGCTGCACCCGTTAGAGGTCACGCTTAACAACCTTGCAGGAGATGGACTATTGTACATACTCGGACTTCCGAGATTGAACAAAGAGGATACAGGCATATTAATAAGCAGAATACTCGGCGACTACGATACAGAAGTGGGTGAGAAGATATACAGGGAGAGTGGTGGTAATCCTCTGTTTGTCATAGAAACCATCAAGCTTTTGCTAACAGAGAAGCTCATTCAAAAAGAGGGGAAAAAATGGAAATTAATGGCAATGGCAGAGAAAATTATCATACCCAAAAAAGCGTATGAGCTCATCAAGCGTAGATTAGAGCGACTCACAGACGAGGAAAGAGAGATATTAGATGTTGCTTCCGTAATAGGCGAAGAATTTGACACGGCTCTATTATCTCTGACAACCATGATGGACGAGCTCAAGATTCTGAAAATGCTAAATACCATATACAGAAAGCACAAGCTTATTTATGAAAAAGATGGAAAGTATAGGTTTGAGCACTCAATAATACGCGAAGTGCTTTATAACGAGCTTTTGGACGAGCTGCGCAAGAAGTACCATAAGATAATCGGAGACATACTTTACGAGCTTAACCGTGATAATCTCAGCGCTGTGACAAACATACTCGCTTATCATTACTATGAAGCAAAAGATGCTAGAGCTGTGGAGTTTCTGCTCGAGCTTGGAGATCGGGCAAGGGGTAATTATGCAAATTATGAAGCAGTAGAATTCTATTCTCGAGCACTAGAGCTCGTATCAGACCCAAAATTAAAGATGCGTGTGCTTGAAAGCATGGGTGACGTTTACGTATATACTGGAGAGTATAATACTGCGCAACAGCGATATGAAAACGCTTTAACTCTCGCTGACAATGCGCTTGCAAAGGTGCGTATAATTAGAAAGCTGGCAGATGTATTTTCAAAGCGTGGTGACTACGAGCAAGCACTAAAAATGCTAGAAGAAGCAAAGGGTATGGTGCCAAGAACTGCAATAAACGAAAAGGGGCGAATTTACAGAGATATAGGTGTAATACTTTTTATGAAAGGCGAGTACCAAAGTGCACTCGAGCAATATAGGCAAGCACTTAGAATAATAAGCAATTTAAAAGAAAAGAGCAAAGATGTTAAGAGAGATGTTGGAGATATACTTAGAGGCGTGGGAAATATACATCTTGTACTCGGAGACTATGAAAAAGCACGCAAATACTATACAAAATCACTAGAGATTATGAAAGAAATTGGGGACATGAAAGAGGTAGCAGAGGTACTCTCAGACATGGGAAACGTGTACCTCACTTTTGGAGACCTCGAGCGAGCACTGAGGATATACACATCTAGCCTGAGAATAATGCAGAATGTGGGTTATAAGTACGGCATAGCCTCGCTGTTAAATAGCATTGGCAATGTTTATTATAAAAAAGGCGAGCTTGAAAAAGCACTAGAATACTACCAAAAAAGCTTTCAGATAAGTGAAAAAATCAATCAGCTGGGAATAAAGGTAGTAGTATTAAACAACCTTGGAAAGCTCTTGTATTTGATGGATAACATAGACGAGGCCCTTGAAAAGCTTAAAGAATGCTTAAAACTAAGCACGGAGATTGGAGACCGGCATACTTCCTCCCAAGTACTACTAAACATTGGAAAGCTTTATTTGCAAAGGGGCAACTCAGCATACGCAAAGAAAATTATAGAATCGGCAGCGGATATGCTTATGGACATCGGCGATAAAAGTGGATATGCAGAATCGCTGATGGTGCTTGCAGAGGCATATGTATCTATAAAAGACTTTGAATCTGCCGAAAAACATGCTTATGATGCCTTGAAAATTTCGGAGGATATCGGTAGCAAGGACGTAGAGATGGCTGCTAGAAGAACTATGGGCGTGGTTTATGCTAAGAAAGGAGAATATAGACGCGCAATTATCGAACTTACAAAAGCTATGCGCTATTTTACAGCGACGCATAATGACTTTGAACTTGCAAAGACCTACTACGAGTTTGGAGTACTCTGGCAAAACAAAAAAGAGATAGCGAAAGCAATTGAAAATATAGAGCAAGCAAAACGCATATACTCCTCTATGAACATAAAGCTATGGATTAGACTCTGTGAAGAAAAGCTTGCAGAGCTGCAAAGCTAGGATAGTACTTGCTCAACTATACCCAATCTGCGCACCCTGCTCGTCTTAGCGCGCTCTTCGCCAATTCTGTATAGCTCTATGTGATATAACTTATCGATTAGCAAATGAAGTTGCTCTACGGTGGGTGTGCTAATATCCATGCCTATGGCACGAATATTTGTTTCTATCACTGCCATTCCTTCGTTCCAGTTTCCGTAGTTTCGTGAGAAATCGGTCATAATATAATCCAGTGCATCTTTTAGAGTGCCAAGCTTCTTATCTATATTTTCACTGCTGCGTATGGGCTTGAATATCAGCATTAGCCGAGATAGCTGGTAAAACGCATACTCTACATTCTCTCCAGTCTTTGCACTCGTGATTAGGTATGGCAATCCTGTTATTTTGCTGAACTCGTCAAGCTCTTCTTTAGTTATATCAATGTTATCCAAATCACTCTTGTTTGCTAGAAGCATTCCGGGCACACCTGCGACTGTTTCTAGCATGGGTATCCAGTAATGCAATATGCTATGCAGCGTGTTTTTTCGAGTAAGGTCGCATACAAAAATAGCACCATCAGCGCCCCTAAAAGCGGCACTTTTAACACGGGAATAACCTTGCTGCCCAAGCACATCCCAAATTACTAAAGATATTTTATGTGCCTCGCCATCATAATGAAGCATAATTTCTTTCTTGTTCACTTTTGTACCAATTGTCTGTATATAATCATCGCTAAATTGCTCATAAACGAATCGCCGCACAAGCGAAGTTTTGCCCACACCGGAATCTCCTAAGAGCACCACTTTCCTTTTGAGCTCCATTATTACCATGTTCTAAATTCACGGCTGCTATTTAATATTTGCTCATGCCTTAAATCGTTCTGCTCGCATATAGCATGGGCTAAGATTTATTTAATAAAACAAAATCACCGATTAGGTGTGAGCAATGGACGAAGCAAGAAGAAAATACGAGTTTAGACGTATGCTAGAAGAGCTCGAAAAGTATCAAGGTAGAGGTACAGAGCTCATAACAGTATATATCCCCCCAAAGCGTCCCATATCCGATGTTATAGCGTATCTTCGCGATGAATATGGCACATCATCAAATATAAAAAGCAAAACCACTAGAAAAAATGTGATGAGCGCAATTGAGAGTATCATGTCAAGGTTAAAGTACTTTAAAATGCCCCCTCCAAACGGGTTGGTGGTGTTTGTGGGGCATGTACAGAAGCGCGGAGACCAAACAGAGATGGTTTCGCATCTCATGGAGCCTCCTGAGCCCGTTCAATCTTTCTTATATCGCTGCGATTCTAAGTTCTACTTAGAGCCTCTAAAGGCCATGCTTGGCGAGAAAGATGTTTATGGACTACTTGTCATAGACAGAAAAGAGGCAACTATCGGCTTACTTAAAGGTACAAGGGTAATTACAGTAAAGCATCTTGAGAGCATGGTGCCTAGTAAGCATCATCAAGGTGGCCAGTCTTCGCGAAGATTCGAGCGATTAATAGAGCAGGCAGTTCATGAGTTTTTTAAAAGGGTAGGAGATAAAGCAAACGAAGTTTTTCTAAATGAAAAGCTAAGTGGTATATTAGTGGGTGGCCCGGGCAGCACCAAAGAGCTCTTCGTTAATGGAGACTACTTACATCACGAGCTTAAGAAAAAAGTAGTGGATTTATTCGATACAGGATATACCGACGAATACGGGCTGCAAGAGCTCGCCAACAAGGCTGCAAAAACTGTAGAGCAACTTGAGCTATTCAAAGAGCGAAAACTGCTAAACCGATTTTTCAGAGAGGTGCGCAAGCCAGATGGTGGACTTGCAGTATACGGTGAGAAAGAGGTGCGCACAGCCTTGGAAAGCGGCGCGGTAGATACCTTGCTCATCTCAGATGGACTGCGCAAATACCGCGTTACATGGAAATGCCCTCAGTGCGGAAAGGAGATTACAGAGACCATTAAAGGAAACATACCTGACAAAACGTGCCCAGATTGCGGCGCACTAATGGAAATAGTGGACAAAAAAGACCTCATTGAAGAGTACTACGAGATAGCCGAGCAAAACGGAACAAAGGTAGAGCTAATATCCGACGAAAGTGAAGAGGGAAAAATATTTGCCACCGCGTTTGGTGGCATAGCGGCAATATTAAGATATAGATAATTTCACTTTTTTAGGGTCATTACAACAACGTCACGCACCGAGCGCATATTTTCAAAAGGCAAGATAAGCCGACCCTGTGCGTCTCTCTGAAACTCTCTTGTTTCCAAATCGTCTGCAGGCACTACAAGCACATGCTTTATGTCGCCACTTTCCGTATCTACTACAAAATTGTCGATAGTGCCCAGAATTATTCCATCATCGGTCATGGCTGTCTTACCTCTTAATTCTGTAACGAACTTTTTCATATTCCCTCACCTCACGAGTAGTAGTTTAAATCCTCCTTTTCTTTGCGGAGACCTTTGCTCAATTCTAACCCAATACTTTCGTAGTATTTTATAGTTTCCTCGTCAAGAGATGGTTTTACTATATTTAAAGCTTCTTCAAAGTGCTTCATCTTTACCACATCTGAGTTATCACGAATAGCAGACATGCCTGCTTCTCTGCATAAGTTCTCAATATCCGCGCCTGTATAACCCACAGTCTTCTCTGCCAAAGTGACCAAATCAACACCTTCAAGTGGCATTTTCCTAGTATGTACCTCCAGTATGCGCTTTCTAGCCTCTGTATCTGGTGGCGGTATGAAAACTAAACGGTCGAATCTGCCCGGCCGCAGCAATGCTGGGTCTACTATATCCGGCCTATTCGTAGCCGCAATTACCACCACGCCCTCGAGAGAAGTTATACCGTCCATCGATGTGAGAAGCTGATTTACTATGCGCTCTGTTACGCCCGATGCCGAAAAGTGCCCACGCTTTGGTGCAATGGCGTCTATCTCATCTAAAAATATTATACACGGTGATGATTGTCTCGCTTTTTTGAATATCATCCTAATGGCCTTCTCGCTCTCACCAACCCACTTGCTCATTATCTCAGGACCTTTTATGCTTATGAAATTTGCATCGCTTTCAGTAGCTACAGCCTTTGCGAGAAGGGTCTTGCCTGTACCCGGAGGCCCGTACAATAACACTCCTCTGGGTGGCCGTATGCCCATTGTCTCGAACTTTTTAGGGTCTTTAATAGGAAGCTCTACAGCCTCTCTTAGCACTTTTTTAGCTTCTTCTAAGCCCCCGATATCGTCCCACTTTACAGAGGGCACTTCAATCATTACCTCTCTTAGTACTGTAGGCTCTATCTTTTTCAAAGCCTCTATGAAATCCTGTTTCTTTACTCGCATATTTTCTAAAATTTCAGTAGGCACGGGCTTGTCTAAATCTATCTTATCTAAATATCGCCTAAGCGCGTTCATTGCAGCCTCTCTAGCCAAGGCCGCTAAATCTGCGCCTACAAAGCCATGCGTTATCTCAGCAAGCTCCTCTAAAAGCGCCTTGCGCTCTTCATCTGTACCATCAATTGGCATAGCTCTAGTATGTATCTGAATTATCTCCATTCTCCCTTTCTTATCAGGTATGCCAATTTCTATCTCCCTATCAAATCTTCCGGGTCTACGCAACGCAGGGTCTAACGCATCAACTCGGTTGGTAGCACCAATTACTATCACATGGCCCCGCTTTCTTAGCCCGTCCATAAGCGTGAGAAGCTGAGCTACTACCCTTCGCTCAACCTCGCCGGTAACCTCCTCTCTCTTCGGAGCTATAGAATCTATCTCGTCTATGAATATTATGCTAGGTGCGCTTTTCTGAGCATCTTGGAAAATCTCCCTTAGCTTTTGCTCGCTCTGACCGTAAAACTTGCTCATTATTTCAGGACCATTTATTACGAAAAACGAAGCATTGCTCTCGTTTGCCACAGCTTTGGCAATAAGAGTCTTGCCCGTGCCCGGTGGCCCGTAAAGTATTACACCCTTAGGTGGGTCTATGCCAAGCCTCTCAAATAGCTCAGGATGTTTAAGGGGTAGCTCTATCATCTCTCTTACTTTTTTTAGCTCTTTGCCGAGACCTCCTATATCCTCATAGGTAATATGCTCCATACCGGATTCTTCTAGCTCACTGGGTGGCTCGTCCCGCACTTCAATATTTGTATTTGTACCAATTTGTAGCACTTTCTTCACAGGCACAGTTTTTACAACTTTGAATATGATACCTGCGCGACCTGCAAGGGTTATATTTGGCACAACTATTTCATCTCCCTCAACCACAGGCCTTTTAAGCAAGCTCCTCCGGATAAACTCACCTATGCCCTCTCCAAACCTCAGCCGCTGGTTCTTACCGATGAGTGGAGCGAGAATTATCTTTTCTGCCTCTACCGGCTCTGCCTTCTTCACTTTTACTTTATCCCCCACAGTGACCTTCGCATTTCTTCGTATGTATCCATCAATTCTGATATTGCCTTTGCCCTCGTCCTCTTGTTTTGCCCTAAAAACCCGCGCTGCAGTTGTTCTGCCTCCGGTTATCTCAATTACATCTCCTACCTCTACATTCAACGCCACGCGGCTATTTGTGTCTAAACGCGCTCTGCCAAGCCCCACGTCCATCTGAGGCGCTTCTGCCACTCTGAGTTCTAGCTCGCTCATAAGCCTCGAGATTTCTACTTATATTATAAAACTTCTCATTACCTGTGTATCTCAAACAATGTGATGCTTAAACTCCAATGAGTCATAACCTTAGAGATTAAACGAATCATTTTGCAGATACTTTACATCTCCCGTTTGCAGATACATAAGGTACCTATCTGGGAACACCAGTGTAATTCTCTCAATAACACTCATCTCTCTCCTAAGCACGGCAAATCTATACCCGGGCGGAGATTTTTTCATTATTCCTTTTCTGCGGAAAATGAAGAGTATCAAAAAATAAACACCAACCAGAGCGAAGATTGAAATAGAGCCAATTATGTTCCACATTCCAGGATGCTGAAGCATCATGGCTGCCGTGAAAATGCCTATAAATGCAGGGAAATGGAGAAAATACAGAAAAACCGGCGCTTTATATGCAATAGCCCACCTTATAATTCTCATTATACCGCCCATAATCACATATGCCAAAATCACCAATGCAACTAAATCACCAATAGAATGCCCTTCAGTTGCCCCTGAAATGTACATCAACAGATAAAACACAAACGTCAAAATTACGGATATGCCTATTTCCTCAGCGAAACCACTCCATTTATTTCCCAAGATATTTCCCAAGAAAGACATTTTCGTCGCCACATGTAAAAAAAGATATAAAAAGCTTGTAAACACCCTTCGAAGCCATAATACATAATGCTTGGCGATAAGAAAGAGCATTCCAAAACATTATATTCTAAAATCATTTTCTTGCAAGTATGAGCGCACAAAAAAGCTCAATGCTATCCTTAGATATATACGCATGGGTCCAAGAAAATCGCGATAAGATAGAGGGCGGATTTATTAAGAAAATATATCAGATAGGTGAGCGAGAGTTTATCATAAAAATATACAAAGAAAAAACTCGAAGCTTGTACATCAACCTTGCCGGTTTTGTGTACTTTGCCGAGCGCGAGACGCCTAACACACCGAGCATGTTTGTTATGTACCTGCGAAAACGGTTTTCTAATAGAAAAATTGTGAAATTTAGACAGCTCAATTTTGATAGAATAATCGAGTTTGACACCGGTGAGCTTTCGCTGATTTTTGAGTTGTTTGGCGGGGGAAATGTAATAATTGTAGAGAACAATATTATCGAAAAAGCGTATGTCGAGCGTGAATGGCGGTACCGCACCATACGGAAGGGCTACGAATACAAGCTTCCACAACCGAAAAAGCACCCACTTGAAGACATAGATTCGCTATGTGAGGTTATCAATAATTCCTCCAAAGACATCGTGAGAAGCATCGCTACAGAATACAATCTCGGCAAGTACGCAGAAGAGGCGTGCTATCGGGCAAATGTTAAAAAAAATGAAAGAGAAATTAATGAGGAGGAATGCGCGAGATTAAAAAAAGCAATTATATCACTATTTGCGTTTGATGGCTGCTATCTATACTCTGATTTTTTCACACCGATAAAGCTAGAGCATAGAGACGATGATGCAAAAAGATACGATACCCTCAACGAGTGTATGGAGCAATACATCAACAATTATAAAAAAGAGGTAGGCAAGAGCTCAAAACTTGAAACAATCAAAGAGATGCAACTTAAAAAAATCGAAGATACAACTCCCGCAGTAACCGTAAAACATCTATCTGTAAAAAAAATAAAAACCATAAAGATCCCCCTCCCCCCAC
>JALULR010000131.1 GCA_027056155.1 DHVE2 group archaeon | reverse complement strand
GGCTACGTTTGGGCTAGTAGATGCAGGATTTAGTGGAATTCTAACAATAGGAGCATTTGCTACAGAGCCAGTGACTATAAGTGTGGGCGATAAATTTGTCCAAATATGCTTTTTCGAGCTAAAAACGGAAGTTAAGCAAGATTACTCACAACGCTCTGGAAACTACCAAAATCAAAAAAGTATAAAAATATAAAATCACACTGTTAAAGTTTTCTCTCTATTTAAGAGCTCTTGGTATTTTTCTTCAACTTGCAAGTCTAGGGTGCTTAGATACAGCTCATCAAATTTCTTCTCTATTGCCACACGCGTAACATTAGCAATTCTTTTTACGATTCCGTATATCTTTTCATACATTGCATTGTATCCTGCAGCAATAGTAAGGTTAGGTTGAGTGAGCATAGTATCACTATCAAAGGTAATATATGTGCCTAGATTTTCATCAACCACAGTGTTTATTGCATTCATTGCTTTCTTTCTCCTATCGGTCTCCACTGAGAACGGCAAGATGAATATTGCCATCATTGGCTTATCCACTTTCTCTTTCAATATGCGCATAGCTTCTACAACACCGCCAGTACCCATGCCACCGCCCAACGCTGCTATAAGAACTACAGCATCAGAATCTCTTGCTTCTTCTATTATCCAAGACTTTGTGCGATTCACTATATATTCTCCAACTCTAACCTCGCCTTCTGTATCTTTATGCATGCCTAGCACTTCCTTGCCAGCCCACATCTTCATATCCACGCTTAGCTCTTTCACTCTCTCGTCCACATTCACAGCGACAACCTTCACCCCGGTGAGCTTCCTCGCTGAAATGTACTCTGCAACCTTGCCCGCACCGCCACCGAAAGTCAGCACCTTCACCCGGGGCGCTATGCCAAACTCTTCGCGCATTGCTTTTCGTATTTTTTCTCTTATTTTTTCCAGATTTTCAGGCATTCCCATCACGCTCCTGACATATCCACCTATATCATTATCTTCTTTTTGCAACCCGCTCCTCCCTATATACCTCTTCATCAAGTCTGAGGTCATTTACCGAATGTACATGGTTTTTGAGTATACGCCCGAGTATTCCCTCGGAGGTTATCGTTTTTAAGACGTAACTCACTAGCTCACTTAGACTCCCAAAATACTGGTATTCTACGTATTCTTCTAGTATCGTTGTAAGTTTGTCGTTCATCTCCACGCAGAACCCTCTTTTTGACTCTTTGAACTCTCCGCGCTCTACCATCTTAATGTACTCCATCACTGCGTGCCTTATTAGTTGGGAGCGGTTGTGATATTCAGGGTGCCTAGCCACGAAATCGTCTATTTCGTCCAGCTCCACCTCGTTTATCCTCATTGTTATCTTTGTATCCCCCATGGTAGACACCCATTTACATGATGTGTATGTACAAAGGCATATATAAAACTTTTGCTTTGTTACATTATTTGTATTATTTTGTCAGACAAATGGGTGCTTATGGGATACCATGTACTGCCAATTTGCAAAAAAGTAAGGACACAAATCGTGATACGACATGACATGCCAATTGTACCACTGCATAGTTACAAATTTAGCTTAGGATATCGTTGAGCAAAAGCTTGTCCATCAACTTTGCTTTTATCCTTATTTTTTTGGTGATGTATGCGGTCATGGCATCTTCTTCCTTGCTCAGAATTTTGTGGAAGGTCTCTGTTGTAGTGGTTATTGTTATGTCTCCCTTCTCAACGGTGCCTTCTTCTATATCACTTAGTATTCCGCTTTTCAGCACAGTGTGATACGAGCCGTCGTCCTCAAATACAATGTTTATGCTTCTTGTCAAATCCTTCAGTTTCTCTTTTTTCTTGCTTTCGGTGTTGTTAAACTTTTCCACCAGCTTTTGAAGTTCTTCTTTCATAAGCTCACCTCAATATTCTATTCCCTCTCGTGCAATTATACCTTCTCGAAAATAGTGCTTAACTTCTTTCATCTCAGTTACTAGATTAGCTTTTTCCAAAACCTCCTGCTTTGCGTATCTTCCAGTTATAATAAGCTCAGTACGCTCAGGCACCTCGCTAATCAGAGAAAGTACGCTATTCAAATCTATTAAATTAAAATCTAATGCAACATTGAGCTCATCAAGTATGACAATGTCATACGCTCCGCTGCTTACCTTCTCCTTGGCCATTGTAAGTGCTTCCCTAGCTAGTTTTATATCTCGCAGCGCGGGGTTGTTTCTATTTACGAATTGCTCCGTGCCAAAAGAATGAATTTCTATACCGAGCTTTTTAGCGGATACTTGCTCTCCGTATCCCCTATCTGGCTTCATGAATTGAATTATGCAGACTTTCTTGCCTCTACCTACGGCGCGCATGGCAAGCCCGAAGGCGGCAGTTGTCTTACCTTTTCCATTGCCAGTATAAACATGAATATAACCCATACAAATGCGC
>JALULR010000130.1 GCA_027056155.1 DHVE2 group archaeon | reverse complement strand
GGTTGATAAAGTGAGGAAAGAATATCCTGACAAAAAATTCCTGATTTCGAAGGTTCCAGAGCCGGGGATGTTAATTTTGGGGGTTTGAGCATGCCTGTGTTCAAGTACCGCAAAGAATACGGAAAAATAAGAGAGACAATGTACCGGCCGGTAGCCACTGTTGAGATTTTGGGAAATGAGGGAAGATGGTATCCCATTACAGCATACATAGATTCGGGAGCGGATATATCTTTAATTCCATACACACTGGGGCTATCAATGGGTTACAAAATTAATGGAAGCGAAATTATAGAGTTAGAAGGGATCGGTGGGAAAAGTATACCAATAATAGTAATCAAAACAAAAATAAAGTTTTCTAGCGATTTGGTTTATGATGTGGAGATCGGCTGGTCCCTTGTGGACGGAGTTCCAATGTTACTTGGTAGGCGCACTATTTTTGAAAAGTTTAAGATAACATTTATGGAGAGCGAGAGAAAGGTAGTATTTGAGCCGATACGCACTATTTCATAAGTGGTAGAGCTATGAGAGCGGGCACCGACGGTGATGGCCTGAGCGACGGAGCAGAGGTGCTGAAATACGGGACAAACCCGCTGAATCCGGACACTGACGGAGACCTGCTCATAGATGGGCACAATGTAACAGGATGGAGCGAGGTATCGTGGAGCTATGTTAAAAAATACTCTGATGTGTACGCTAAGCTGAACCGCACATGGGAGGGAGCGATGATCGGCGAGCGGAGCATGGGCACGGATCCACGGATCAGAGATACCGACGGTGACGGTGTGCCGGATGGCTACGAGGTGCAGAACCTGAGCAGGATGGGAGTGAGTGAATATATCTGGGGTGCAATACTGCACGCGAGAGACTACGATGGCGATGGCATACCTGACGGCTACGAGCTCAGGATGGCGTACTGGGTATACGTGCACAACAAAACGGCATGGAGAGCGGGAAGATATCTCAATCCTGCAAACCGCAGCGATGCAGAGCTAGATTTCGACAACGACACGCTGAGCAACATAGAAGAATATCGGAGAGACCCGCAGGGAGACTTCGACGGCGGTGGCACTCCCGATATATACGACAACGATGATGATAACGATAGCATACTTACAAGCGTGGAAGTGCAGTATCATCTCAATCCCTACGACCCGTTGGACGCTCTGGGCGATCTGGATCATGATGGTCTTTCAAACCTCTTTGAATACCTGCACGGCCTGAACATGCAGGCGGCGGACACGGACCATGACGGCATTGTGGACGGCGCAGAGCTCAGCTACTGGGAGAACAGGCTCGCCGAGATCCATACTGATTGGACATCTGAACAAATTCTCAACATGTCGGTGAATTACACCTGCAACCCTGACGTGGACGGCGACAACATCACGGACGGCAAGGAGATAAATGGATATTGTGTGAAAATAATCACAGGCTGGCAAAAGGACGGCATGCTCATAAGCGAGATGCGTTACATTTTACCAGCAAATTAGACATAATAACCAGCAAATTATGCATAATATTTTGTATAATACACTATAGGTAGTGTGCAGTATAAAATAATGGCAATATATCCTATTTATTTAAATGAAAATAAACGTGAACATTTGTGTAGTATTTTTCATTTACATACATGTCAAATGAGGCGAGATTCTCGCTATGTGTGCTATTGTGGGCAGTGAATAGCAAGGTGGTGCTCTCTCCATTCTCGAGCACTGTATTTTTTGACGTAATCGTTTTGTTGTTTAGTAAAAATACTATTTTTATATTGGCGTTGCCGTAATTTTGATTTTTAACATATATTTTAAAGTGCAGAGTAGAGTTTACAGTTGCGTTATGCGGCCATGAGAGTATGCCAATATCTACCTCTTTGTAATATGATGTGTTCATTTCTATGCCCACCCATATCCCTATAATTACGAGCATTATTGATATTAGCACAGCTGCAAATTTATCCGGTTTGCTTAGCTTAAATGGCTTGATTTCTATTGCTGATGAGAAGAAATAACCTACGACGCTAATTACACCAATTCCTATAAACATATTTAGCGGATTTAGAATAGCTAGCACAGCTAGTAAAAGTGCAATAGCGCCAGATATTGCCAGTGATACACCAAACGAGAGTAGAACGAGCTCTTCGCCCTTTATGTCGCGATATAAGGTCTTAAGTAGAAAGAACCCGGGTACAAAAAACAGAAGCACTGCAATGGCTAGAAATTTTGCGATAGAATGAGGGTAAAAATAGACCGCTAACGCGATTATTGCCAAAATCGCCACGATATTTTTATCCTTCATTATTATCCCTCTTAAGTGAAAACACCTTGTTTGAAATGTAATGAATTCTCGGGTCATGGGTTGCAATAATTATTGTTGTGCCTAGCTCTTTGTTAATTTTCAAAAACAAATCACCAATATTCTTTGTG
>JALULR010000129.1:1178-9458 GCA_027056155.1 DHVE2 group archaeon | reverse complement strand
GATAGAGATAACATAAGAGATAAGGCCGAACATATTGCATCACTTGTTAACGGAAAAGTAAAAGATATCCGTGGTTTTTCAATAACTATAGAAAAAGCATGATTATTTTTTAATTATACATATTTGTGTAGAAACTTTTAAATATTTTCATTTGTTAGTATTACTAGCCTCATGAAGGCTAGGAGGTTGATATGATGGATTTTGTAGGTGGGTCCACAGCAATGGCTATAGCAATAAATGTGGACTGGAACGCAATAGTGAACCAGATTATTGCAGGGCTAATTGTTGCCCTAGTAATTGGCGTGATTTTGCTAGTTGGATATATAATCGGCGTGATTTCTAAGAGAGGAACTATATACGTGCTACGTAAAACTGTTGACCCTGCGCTTAACAAGACAGAGCTTGGTCAGAGCATAGCAAGGTCAGGCGTTGATATAGCCTCCCTTACCGGCAGCCTTGTGCTTGCATTCGTGATGACAATTGCATTTATCGCTGCGATACAATATCTTCCAAACATGGGAACCACAGGGATAGTAATAGAACAGATTGCCCTCTATCTTCCGCGGTTAATAGGCGGTGTGATTGTGCTCACAGTGGGTATAATATTAGTTGGATTACTTGCTCAGTACATTGAAACACTTTTAGCTGGAGTTTTTGAAGAGCGAGATAGAAAACTTTCAAAGCTAATCTCCAATCTCATACTTATAGGGCTAGTGGCATTTACAATTACACTTGGATTAAACATAATGCTTCTGAGCGGAGACTTGGTGTATCCACTTATATTAGGCACAGTAATAATCGGCGCAGGTGCAATAATAGGAAGTACCATGATTGACTCGCTAACTGCCCAGCATAAGAGCTTCGAGGACGCAGCACCTTACGCAAAGTTTTTGATATACCTTGTGTTTATAACAATAGGTGTAGCCGCAATATTTAGTCAATATCCAGCCACGCTTGCAGTGCTTCAAACACTTGCATGGGGACTAGCTATAGCAATGGCTTTGATGATTGTACCGTTCCTAATAAAGCTTTTAAAAACAGAGATGAACAGCACAGAAAACAACACAGAAAAAGAAAAAGAGTAATAAACTCTATTTATTCTATTTTTTTGAATCTTCTATTAAGTTTTTTCAGCACCGCAGGCAGGGTGGTATATTCCATGTCTTCAAGAGGCAGTCTGTGTGGTTCAAAGGGACCATGGCGACGCATGTAATCTGCTATCTGTGCAGCAGTTCTTCTAGTCTCATCGAACGCAGGGTCATCAAACAGGTCTACAGGCCCAACAAGCCGGCCATGAGCAAGCTGAAAACCGAGAGCTGCCACACGGGGCGGCCCATCAAAGCGTGTGCAGTGAGCTTGTTTTATGCTCACCGGCATCAACGGACCATTGTGAGAGCCACGCATCCATCCGGATACAAGATGCGGAAACGCAAACGGCTCAAGAACCTCACCTAGTGCAGGCGCACCGCTCTGCGCTCTTACCAGTGCTACCGGGTCATCTTTACCCACATACTCACCTGCAATCTGATATAGCTTTTCGGTGCTAATTACAGCTACTGGCTCATCGCCGCCTATTTTAGGATTGGTTTTCTTTGGATACACCCTCTTTATCACATACCTAGACTTTGCACCAATTAGCGCGAGTAAATCGTATGTCTCTTCGGGTACTTTTAGAAGTACTTTCTTGTGCTTCATAATGTCCCATACCTCAAATATGAATCCATCGTGCATTGCTGGGTCTATTACCAAGCCTGCGGTGTTAAACGGGTCTCCGAACATTCTAAATATGGGCAAATTGAACGCGCCCGGCTCTGTTTTGTCCATCATAAACGCCACGATGGGCTCACCCTTTCTCTCGGTTATCTCCATCTCTGCTATACCAGGACCCATTCCTCGTATATTACCACTAAACGCATCTTTTAGCAAGTCTTGCCCTGCGCCGTATAATTTTAGCTCCTTTGCAATCTTAGTTGCTTCTTCAAACGCATTCCATGCAAGTCCATGAATTTTTTCACTATCCACACCTTCATGGTGCGTCATTATTAACTGCAGGTCATCACCCACACCAGTTACGTGAAAATCTACAAGCGTTCCTTTTTTCTTTGCTTTTTCTAGAACTTCCTTTGCTTTTTTTATCAGGTCCGGATGTACAGTAGAGTGCCCGGGCCAACCGCCTACATCTGCCTTAATCAGGCTTATTGTTATTTTTTCCCCCATTTGCATCACCGAGCGGAAATCTGAGCATGGAATATAAATATTTCGCATTATTTTTTTATCCAATGGCAACGATACCCCATTATGGATGTGGCAATTATAACTGGGGCATCGAGAGGAATTGGTAGAAGCACTGCGCTAGCACTTTCGGAGAGATACAGCATAGTGGTAAATTACTTACGCAACGAAGAGAAAGCACAAGAAACCGTAGCAAAGATTGAAGAGCGCGGTGGAAAAGCGATAGCGGTGAGAGGAGATGTTTCAATATACGAAGACTCGCGGCGCATAGTAGAATCTGCAGCAGAGCTTGGAGATATAAAAGTTCTAGTTAACAATGCTGGAGTTTATGATGTCCGTCCATTCTCTAGCATGCTCCCCAGTGAATGGGAGCGAATAGTGCAGGTAAATCTGTACGGCACAATGAACATGAGCCACGCTGCTCTGTATAAGATGAAAAGTGGCACCATTGTAAATATATCCTCTGTCATAGGGATAAGCCCCATGCCAAATGCTGCGCCGTACTGTGCCTCAAAGTCCGCAGTTATCGCATTTACAAAGGCGCTATCCGAAGAGCTAAAGCCAAGCATAAAAGTAGTATGCGTGGCTCCGGGTCCCACTGACACGGATATGCTCAGAAAATTCCACAACGGCATGTTTGCAGATTCTCCAGATAAAGTAGCTAAAGCTATCGTAGAAGCAATAGATTCCGCTTTGCCCGGAGAGTGCATTCCAGTGCGCTAGTTTTTAGACCCGAATATGAGTACATACTCTTCCTCATCTAAATAATCAGTGTAGTATTCACAATCTTTATCCTTGCCGTCACAAGTGAAAATTTTCCGTTTTTTGCAGTACCCGTCTCTCCAGTACGCACATAAACCCTCTGGAATCATGTATTTGCCATAGTACTCACATTTTTCTTCAATACATTTGAACCCCTTATAGCGACCATGGCATATTCCTGCATCGTCCATAAATATGCATTTCATCAGCGGGCGCGGCGGGATTCGAACCCGCGACTTGCAGCTTAGGAGGCTGCCGCCATGTCCTGGCTAGGCCACGCGCCCATTACGGGAAAGAGAAAACCGTTTATAAAGAATTCGTCGGGAAAATCTTAAATATAGGATATGTAATATCGATATATACATAACGGTGTTATGTATGGAGAAAGTAGTTGAGAAAATAAATCGGGAGATGCGTTCGGGAATTTACACCTTGATTATCCTAAGAGTAATAGAGGATTTAGGCGAGACCTACGGGTACGAAATTCAAAAATACGTTCACGAGAAAACGGGAATCGAGCTGAAAGACGCGACAATTTACCCAGTATTAAGATACTTAGTAAAGAAAAAAGTTCTAAAAGCGTACTGGACCGAACCCAGCACCGGCATGCCCCGAAAATACTATTCTCTCACAGATGAAGGTAAGAAACTCCTTGAAAAATTGATAGATAATTACAAAAAATTAATAGCAAATGTGGATAAAATAATAGGGGGTGCGTGAAATGGTGGATTGGTTAATTCTGTTGATAAACACAATATATCTGCTGACAGGAATTTTGGAGTATTACCTTGCTCCGAAAATCGGGCCGAATCCGTACTTTGGATTCAAAATAGGGTATACATTTGCTGACAGAGAGGTTTGGGATAAGACAAACAGGCTAGTGGGTAAATTCACCATAGTTCATTCTCTCCTTCTCTTCCCCACAGTCCTGATTCCGAATTTTTTGATATATTACCTAATTCTGTTTATAATTCCACTCATAGCGTTCATTCCGTTCGGAATAAGATACGCTTCCTTGCTCTTAGAAATGAAGGGTGCAAAATCTGAAAACGTCTCCCCCAAGAGATTGGAGGAAATAACCGTCGGAAAGGCTTGGTCCCTTTCGCCCATTATATTTTACATCTTGTTACTTGCCTTTGAATTGATGACATACCCATCACTACCTAAAGTTATAGCTGTGCACTTCGACGCCGCTGGGAATCCGGATGGGTGGAGTTCAAAAGTAGATTTTGTTTTCTCATATTCTCTATTCTCTCTTTTCGCTCCAGCTTTATCGTATCTCTTTATATACCTTGGAGAGAAATACCCAATGTACCTGCACCCCGGCAAAATGCAATTTCCCCGAGATGCATTTCTTAAGACAACCATATTATCGATGGATATTACAACTATTACTCTCATTTTTGTGTATTACACCATATATATCTACGCCGTGAAGAAATTCGTTGTGCCATTGTCATGGTACATAATTTTAACTGTAATCTTGATCATATTTCCGCTTGGATACTTGCTGTATAAATGGAGGCGCTGAAAAATGTATATGGAAGCTGTGAACCTAACCAAAAAATACGGAAACTTCTACGCCCTTCGGGATTTGAACGTGAAATTTGAAGGGGCTAAGTGCATAGGGTACCTAGGCCCCAACGGCGCCGGAAAGACTACGACGCTGAAGCTCTTCACGAACCTGTTGAATCCCACAAGCGGGGAAGCAATAATCAATGGCTACAATGTGAAAAAAGACCTAAAAAAAGCGTTGAAAGAAGTGGGAACTCTTATAGAAACCCCGGGATTATACTCATATCTTACGCCCTTTGAACTCCTGAACATGCTCTGCGAAATAAGAATGGAGGATAAATGCGATGTGAAGAACGCCCTCGAAGAAGTGGGTATGTACGAATGGAAGGACAAAAAAGTGGGAAAGTTCTCAAAGGGTATGAAACAGAGAATAGCCATAGCTGCAGCCCTTGTGACTAATCCGGATATTCTGATTTTAGATGAGCCAACCACGGGCATGGACCCGCGGGGAATGGCGGAGATAAGGCAGGTGATAAAAAACTTGAAAAAGGAGAAGAGGATGATTCTGATGTCCTCCCATCTTCTACCGGAAGTTACAGAGGTATGCGATGAGGTGGCGATGATTAACCGCGGAAAACTTCTTCTCTACGAAAGCATCGATAAGCTAAGCGAGAAATTCAGAGGGAACTCCGTGGTGGTAACTTCAATGAACGAAATAGACGAGAAGAAAATAATGGAAATAAAGGGTGTCAAATCAGTGGAAAAGCTCTCGGATACAAAAGTAAGAATAGACTTCGAAGACGGTACTGAGATGCAGTACAAAATTCTCTCGGAACTTATTGCCATGGGAATAAAGGTTGTGGATTACCGCGCATCTGGGATGGCTCTGGAAAAAGCGTACCTGCAGATGATAGGAGGCGAGGCCAATGAGTGACCTGAAGCAGATGTGGATAATGACAAAATACCAGTTCAAAAATTATATGCGAGCAAAAAGGCTCTACATACTTCTCCTAATTACAGCACTCGTAATTGCGTTGATAGTGAGCGTTAATGTTTATTTCGGGAATCCTTCGGAAGAAGAGGTTAAGAAAACTGCATCTAGCTTTGCGAATTTCTCTGAAATTTTAGTTGTTCTAACCGCATTATTCTTCGGTGGAGATGCTATCGCGGGGGAGTATCAGAACAAAACCGGCTATTTCCTTTTGCCCAATCCAATTAGGAGGTACGTGATATACTGGGGAAAATATTTGGCTTCCTTGTTAGCAGGAGTGATAGTCCTCCTATTCTATCTCATTTCGGGCATGCTCTACACCTTCTACTTCCACGGCACGATTCCCTCGGAATATCTTTACTCCATGCTTTACTCCTTCGTGTTCCTAGTAAGTTTGCTTGCATTCACCTATCTATTCTCCACATTTTTCAAGAATGGTGCAGTTGCCCTGACCATCGTGGCGATTCTCTATTTCTTTGTGTTTAACATCATCGATGGAGTATCGCAGATTGCCAGCGTGGAGCCGTGGTTCTCGATAACCTACGCAGCGGGCATAATAACTCTGGTGTTTCAGGGAAGTTACATAGGAGATTACCCTCATTCCCAAGTGATACACGCAGGGAAAGGATTAACGATAACAGCATACAATCCATACCTGTGCGAAGGCGTGGCCATAATGCTCGGATATTTCCTAATATCTGCTATAATCGGCACTTTAATCTTCCAGAGGAAAGAGATGAAGTAATTCATAGGTTAGTTAAAAATACACAGAAAAAACTCAGGCAATTAGCGGGAGCCTTGGCTCATAACAAAGATAAGATTTCGAGTGCTGAGATACGTGAGAATTCATGTACTCCTCACTCGGCTCATATATTATGACCACTTAACACTCGGTTTATCCTATTTTTAATGTTTATGAGTACTGCCAGCCATACGTGAGTTAGAAACATATATATCCCGTAATGCGATACATCGCCCGTGAGCGGAAAGATAAGAGTGCTTCCTCCAGAGCTGGTGGAGAAAATAGCCGCTGGAGAAGTTGTAGAAAGGCCCTCGAGCGTAGTAAAAGAATTAGTTGAAAATAGCATAGATGCCGGAGCAACTAAGATATTCATATTTGTTAAAAATGGCGGGTTAGACGAGATTCGCGTGGTAGATAACGGCTCTGGAATGAGTGAAGATGAGGCAAAGCTAGCTTTTACTAGACATGCCACGAGCAAGATTAAAAGCGAGGCAGATTTATACAGAATATCAACCCTTGGATTTAGAGGTGAGGCACTGCCTAGCATTGCTGCAGTATCCAAAGTTGAAATGCTAACTAGACCAGCAGATTCTCCGGTAGGCACGCGGCTAGTTATAGAAGGAGGAGATATAAAAAAAATAGAAGCAGCTGGAAGTCCTCCGGGTACCTCAATAGTAGTGCGAGAGCTTTTTTACAATACCCCTGCAAGAAGAAAATTTCTCAAAGATGAACGCTACGAGTTTGGTTATATAATGGGTATAATTGAGAAGTATGCACTTGCCTACAAGGGTATTCATTTTAGGCTTATGCATAACGGACGCAAGGTGATAGACTCGCCATCTGGAACGCTCATAAATCGAATATCCAGTATTTGGGGTGCAGACGTAGCTAAGGCAATGGTGAAAATTGAGTACGATTCAACTATAAAAGTAGAGGGCTATGTGAGCAAGCCATATTTAACGAGAAAAGACAAAAATAGAATAATAACTTTTGTAAACGGCAGGTATGTTAAGAATTATGCCCTAACTAATTACGTAATCTCAGGATACAAAACTTTACTTTTCCGAGACTCTTATCCGTATGCAGTGCTTCGAATTTATTTACCGCCTGAAGATGTCGATGTAAATGTACACCCCTCTAAAGTAGTGGTAAAATTCCGCGATGAAAAGGCACTAAAGAAAATTTTGGTAAGTATCATATGGAGCACATTAACAGCACAGGATAACATACCCTCAGAGAAACTTCCTGAAAGTAAAAACAAAGAGGATATAGCACCACTCCGCGCAGAGGTAAAAAAAGAAAAACAGCTTGTATTTGATGTTGAGCCCACTAAAAAGAAAAAAAGTCTATTTGATTATATCGCTAAAGAGCGTGTGCCAGGAATAGAGGTTCTGGGGCAGTTTGATGACACATACATAATTGCAAAAAGCAAGGAGTCGCTAATACTTATAGACCAGCATGCCGCTCACGAACGCATTCGCTATGAGAAATTTTTAAGAGAGATGAAAGAGCACAAAATTCAAGAGCTTATCGACCCTGTTATTGTAAATCTTGGCACAAAAGACTATGAAGACTTAATAAAAATAAGCGATAAACTAAAAGATTTTTGCCTGATTATTGGCGATTTTGGGGAGGGTAGCATCGTTGTGCGCGGCATACCACCTATCTTAAAAAGAGATGAGGTAGAGGACATAATAAGGGGCATAATCGACATGGGAGCACTGTATGTTGAAAAGAAAAGGGACGAAATAATAAAGCTCATATCATGCAAAGGTGCAATCAAGGCACATGATAGGCTCTCACTATACGAGATGGAAGAGCTCGTTGCACAGCTGTTAAAATGCGAGAACCCTTATACTTGTCCTCATGGCAGACCTACCATGCTTAGGCTCACTCCAAAAGAGCTTGAAAAAATGTTCAAAAGAAAAGAATGAAACTTAGTGCTTTATTATTCTCGCAAGAATGGCTTTCTGAGCATGAAGCCTGTTTTCTGCTTCGTCAAATACTACACTGTTTCTAGAATCGACTACATCATCAG
>JALULR010000129.1:0-1168 GCA_027056155.1 DHVE2 group archaeon | reverse complement strand
CCTCTAAGCCTCTGTGCGCTGGCAAGCAGTGCATAAATATATAGTTCTGCTTAGCATGTTTTACAAGCTCTGCATTAACCTGATAATTTTTAAACGCGTTCATTCTTTTCTCTTTCTCTTCTTCATCGCCCATGCTTACCCATACATCTGTATATATCACATCAGCATCTTGCACCGCTTCCACGGGGTCATGGGTAATTACTACCTTAGCACCAGTTTCGTTTGCTATCTTTCTTGCAGTTCCTGTAAGGTCCTTATCTGGCTCATAACCCGCTGGGCAACCAATATAGAAATCCATTCCCATTATTGCCGCACCGAGCATCAGTGAGTTTGCCACATTATTACCATCACCCACATATGCCAACTTAAGTCCCGCAAGCTCTCCCTTCTTTTCTTTAATAGTCATCAAGTCTGCAACTATCTGGCACGGATGCTCCACATCATCAAGGGCATTTATAACAGGTACGGTTGCGTTTTCTGCAAGCTCGAGCATCATGCTATGCTTATATGCTCGGTAAACTATCGCATCTACATATCGTGAAAGTACTTTTGCAGTATCTGCAATGGTCTCACCGCGGCCGAGCTGCATGTCTCTCGGAGATAAATACAGCGCATGCCCGCCTAGCTGAGTCATTGCAACCTCAAAACTCACTCTTGTTCGGGTACTGGGTTTTTCAAATATCATAGCAAGACTGCGGTTTTTAAGCACCTGCTGAATCTCTCGCTCTCCCATCTTCTGTCTTCTTTTCATCTCTAGAGCTAGGTCTATGATTTCAGGCAAGTCCTCTTTTATGTCCACGATCGAAATGAGATCTTTTTTCATGAGTTTTCACCTCTTTGCGGAAAAATCTAATCCTATATTTAAACTTCTCGGAAGATTTGTGATGAAAGCAGATACAAGGAGACTATGATATTATAAAAACCACCATGAAAAACACAAAAAGTACAAAGAAAATAAAAAAAATAAATTTATTTTTGGTCTTTGTCAACTTTTATTACTTTCTTTATCACTTTCTTCTTCACAACCGGCTGCGCAGATGTGGCATGCGATGTGCTCTTCTTAACTTCCTTCTCCTCTGGTTTAGCATTGTCGAGTGGCGCACCGCACACCGCGCATGTCTTTGCACCGGGCTTGTTAAGAGCACCGCACACAGGGCACTTTATATAC
>JALULR010000128.1 GCA_027056155.1 DHVE2 group archaeon | reverse complement strand
GCTAAAGAGAGGAGAGGCGGGAAATAAACTCTAGGCTATATTTAAGCGCTCTTGTAATTTCTTCTATTTTTATTGATTGCTTCATATCCGCTTTTTGCACCATATCCGCAGGCGGCACGTGAATAAACACTATTTTGGCTTTTTTCTCGGATTTAGTATTGTAATGCAAGAGCGCATAATAAAAAGTATTGCACACATAAGTGCCCGCTGAGAAAGATACGCGAGCTTTAAACCCTGATTTTTGTAAATGTTCTGTGAGCTCGATAAAGGGCACGTTGGTAAAATAGCAGTTCTCTCCATGTTCGATAATTTGCTCACCTTTTTTAACCGTGCCTTTGTTATCTGGTATATTGGCATACATAATATTTATTGCTAATGCCTCAATTTTCAGTTCTCTTGAACTGGGGCTTAGCCCGGTAGCGAGAACAATCTCAGGCTTTTGCTTAATGATTTCTCTTGCAAGATTTATACTATCATCGTATGCAACGGGCACTCTTATTTTTTCTCCCTCATTTATTCCTTTTACCGATTCCCATGAGGGATTTACGCTATAATTTCCAAATGGCTCAAAGCCCGTCAATACCCACATTTTTAAGCTGCTCCATCACGTAGTTTCTTATTTCGTCAATCTTAGGATAAGGTTCATTTATTTTTCCATCAACCATTACTGGCTTGAGCATACTTTCTAATTCTCCTCCGCAGTATTCACAGTGTTGCATCTCTTTGTACGAAGTATAGTACCGCCCGCATTTTTTGCAGCGATATACCTTCTTTCTCCCGCTGAGCTTTCCGCGTTTGGCAAGTGGCTTGCCTTCTACTTCCACTATATCCATAGCGTAATCTATCGTTTTGGCGTTGCTTATAGAGGTGCCCACTCCAAATCCATCTACCAAGTTTCGAAGCTCTCTTACAGAGCTCTCATCGAGGCCGCCAGAAACTATTATTCCAATGTCATCGTGCCCGCGAATGTCTAGCTCCCAGCGCACTTCTCTAATAATGTCCTCAAATTTACCCCGTCTAGAAGAAGGAGTATCGAGCCTAATAGACTGGAGGTCTTTAATTAGCTCTGCTGCTTTTATTGCCTCAAATTTCTCATCGCCAAAGGTGTCAATTAGTGCAATTCTAGGCACTTTCTCAGATATGTATTCATCGAAGAACTCCCAAGCGCGGTCTTCCCCGAGTGTAAGTATTAGCGAATGTGGCATGGTACCGCTTGGCTCTTTTCCAATGTGCTCTGCTCCGAGTATGCTTGATACGCCATCGCAACCGCCTATGTACGATGAGCGGTCTATTAGTGGCGCGATAGCAGGGTGCATTCTCCGTACACCAAACGAGAGCAATATTTTATCTCCGGCGGCTAGCCGTATCCTAGCGGTTTTGGTAGCAATACCTGATGCTTGGCATATAAATCCCAGCAGAGGAGTTTCATATATGGCAAATTCTTTGTAATCTCCTTCGATGGCCATTACCGGTATTGGATATCCTCTTGAATCCCTTCTAGGAACTATTGTACCCTCTGGTAATGCGTACACATTTACTTTTTTACCTTCGAGGAGATGAAGCGCTTCGTCAAGACCTGCAAAAACGGTCCAATTATACGGAGGATTCATCACGGTAAACTCAGCGTAAACTCGAATATCCTTTCCTACATTCTCAAGTATCTTTTTTGTTCTCATAAAATATATGTCGGTGGTTTTGCCATCTTTAATATCTTCCTCTGACGCAATATGGAATTTCATCTTGCATCACCCTTTATTATATTTGCACCGTATATATTTTTCATGTACTCTATTGCCCAGCGATGTGCTTCTGCGCTAGTGCCTGAGCATAAATCTTCGAATATGTTTACTTTAAAACCCCTTGCAAATGCCCCAAATGCAGTGTGTAATACGCATATATCTGTAGCTACTCCCGCTATGAATACTTCATCTACATTCTTGTTTTTCAGTATGTCGCGGAGTCCTGTAAATAAGAATCCGTCGTAGGTGTTTTTCTCGATTACTATATCATCATTGTGTGGCGTGAGCTCTTCTATAATATTCGAGCCCCATGTGTTTTTTATGGCATGCTCACCCCATACTTTTAGCTCTGGGTCATTGAGCGTGTGTGTGTCTTTTAGATATACTACAAGGTCTCCATTGTCCCTAAACTCTTCAATTTTTCTAGCTAGTTTCTTTACTATGTTTTTTGCCCCTTCACTGCCGTACTTTCCATCAACAAAATCATGAATCATATCCACAATTATCAGAGCTTTCATAGCTGGGCATTTTCAAGGTATTACTTTAATCTTTCTTCTCTCTCGCTTTTTGGCATGGAATTATGGTTAACTTTCTATTTCCAGTGGAGTGCTTTAATTTACATGCCTTTGTGTTGTTTTACGCAATGGTATTACAAACATTAGTAAAAAATTGATGTAAGCACAGAGATTACG
>JALULR010000127.1 GCA_027056155.1 DHVE2 group archaeon | reverse complement strand
TTCTCTTCTTCTCCATTTTTAATCACCTCATGCCCGCATGTAGATGATTTATATTAATTTTCAGGCTTGTTACGTGCTATCAAGACTCACCAGAAGGTAAATCAAGTAAAAAAAGTTTAAATAAAATAGAGCAATAATATATAATATGGCTCAGCGGGAGATTATGGGTGGTGCAGTTAAGGGAATATTGAAATCAATAAAGATAAAGTGGGTTGATAAAGAATACGGAGAGCGATATATAGTCAGTGTTGGACGAAGTATGCCAAAAAATGTGGCGGGTGAGTTAAGATTTATGTTTGCCTCTTTTATGAGCTTTGGAAGAATGTTGAACATGGTTCAAAAGGAAATCTCAAAGATAATGTTTAAAGGAAACGGAGTGACGATAAAAAAGCTGAAGGACAGAGAAGTAATCGTAACTTTGAAAGATGTTAATATTTACGAAAAATCTTGCTTGCTTTGGAAAGGTGCACTTTTGGGTGTGATGGATGCTTCAAAGAGCAGCGGTAAAGTAGAACTTATTGAATCAGAGAGTGCTACAGATTGCAGTTTTAGAGTTACTTGGGAGTGAGAGTAACGCTTCCCAGAGGAGCATTAAGGTAGGTCTTCTATTTATTTTAGCATATCTACAATTTATTTTTATGAGCACTTCTGTCAAGTAATTGATTGCAAATTTTGTCTGTGCTTATGGATTATTGCTCCTCCTGCTGCACATTCATATTTTCAAATTCCACATTCTCAAGCTCTTTTTTAAAATTCATTGGTATTTTTAGGTTGCATAAGTGGAAGATATCTCTCTTTCATTTTGTATTCTAATATTATCTTCAAAAAAGGTTATATCAGTAATGAGATTCATGGCCATGGAAGTTTGTAAAGGTTCAGACTGCTTGAAAGTAGAGTTAATTGCGTATACTCTTCCCCAAGAAGGTAGTGTGGACAAGTTGGTGGCCGAAAGCGGAGCGATATCTCACGCGCCACATTTCAAAGAATTGAACGATGAGCGTGTGAAAAACCTAATTGAACTATTAAAAAAGTTGGGACATGAGAGTGTATTTGAGCATGCATGCTTTACTTTTCGCGTTGAAGGAATATCTAGAGTTTGCACACACCAGCTTGTGCGACATCGGCTTGCTAGCTATACCCAGCAATCGCAGAGATATGTAAAGTTGAAAGAGCCCACGTTCATTGTGCCAGAATCCATTGCAAGTAGTGCATTTTATGATGAGTATATTAATGTCCTGACGCAAGCAGCAGAGCTTTATCGCAAGATGGTTGAAGGTGGTATAAGAAAAGAAGATGCTAGGTTTGTGCTTCCGCAAAGTGTTGAAACTAAGATTATAATAACAATGAATGCGCGAGAGCTGCGCCATTTTTTAGAGTTGCGGTGTGACAAAAGTGCGCAGTGGGAAATACGAGCCCTTGCCGAGAAGATGCTGAGCCTTGTTTACGAGGTTGCACCTCTGTTATTTGATGATTTGTACGAAAAATATATTTTAGATAAATGAAGAAATGGAGCGAAGGTTTTATAAGAGAAATGCTTATTATACCTTGATAGGTGAGCTGAGTGCCGCTGTTTGGCAGAAAGAAGGAAAAAGTGTCGGGTGTTCTACGAAGTTACGATAAGGCGGTTAGAGAGGGCTTTGAAGCGTTAAAGAGAGGAGATGAGGATAAGGCAATTATTACGTTTAGAAAGATATTGAGGTGGGTTACTGAGGATTTTGATAAAGTGTCTAAGTTATCTCCTGAGGAGAAGGCAAAGTTGTCCGTGATGCTAACTGATGTTGGCGAAGAGATGATAAAACTAAAAGAATTTGATGCTGCCATAAAAATATTGGAAAAAGCGAAAACCATTGACCCGAAGAATTTTAGGGCATGGATGGATATTGGAAAAGACCTACTCCAGAGAAACACGCAGGTACCCTATGCTCTGGTATGCCTTCGAGAAGCATCAAAATTAGAGCCAGAAAATGTAGAAGCTCACCTATTGCTCGGAGATGCGTATCGCGTGCAGGGTCAATTAGATAAGGCGTTAGGGGCATATCAAAAAGCTTTGA
This sequence comes from DHVE2 group archaeon, assembly GCA_027056155.1. GTDB lineage: Archaea > Thermoplasmatota > Thermoplasmata > Thermoplasmatales > Aciduliprofundaceae > JAADDK01. The sequence continues at coordinate 384 of JALULR010000127.1, read as the reverse complement.
AGGTTGCTCCTGATAATGAAGATGCACTGCAAAAAGTGCTTAAAATCCAGCCTGAAAATACGGATATACTCGAGCGGTATATCAAAGTGCTAGAAATAAAGGGAGACAAAGATGAGCTTCTTAAAGCGTACAACAGTATGGTAAGCATCACCGGAGATATAGAATATCTAGAACGTGGATTACAGATTGACCCTGATGATAAAGGACTACTTTTAAGTAAGTCGAAATTGCTTCTTAAAGAGGAGAAAATAGACGAGGCAAAAGATATTGTGGCACACTTAAGAGAGCGTTATCCTGATGACCCAGACATAGAAATGTTATATGATGAGCTTAGACCGGGTAAAGAACTATCTCTTGAAGAACAGGTGCAAGTCCCCGCGGTAG
>JALULR010000126.1 GCA_027056155.1 DHVE2 group archaeon | reverse complement strand
GAATTGCATGTGAAAAGTATATGTTTCACATCGATTTCCTCTGCCAACTTCAATGCTTTATCCACATAATCTAACGACTTTTCAACTTCGTTCATTTTGTAGTATATGCCCGCAAAATTGCAATAAGAATCTGCCATTCCAAACTTGTCTCCTATTTCTTCTCGAATATCGAGCCCCCTTTTTTGGTATTCAAGCGCATTTTCAAAATCCCCCATTTCCCCATACAATGTTCCCATATTTGCAAAGGTTTCAGATAAGTCGTATCTTTCGCTGAGTTTTTCTCGTATTTCTAGGGCTTCTTTGTTGTACTCCATTGACTTCTTTAATTCTGCCTCACTCCTTGCAATTTCCGCAATTCTGCTGTAGTATGTGGCTTCTCCCGGTAAGTATCCTATCTTTGTAACCATCTCGTAGTATTTATCGTAGTATTTGTGGGCATTATCCAAATTTCCGATGGCAATGTACGTTGAGCCCATGTTGAGATAAGTCACCGCTATTCCATACTGGTATCCAATCTTTTCCAGCAATTCGTAGCTCTTCCCGTAATATTCTAGAGCCTTCTCGTAGTCTCCCTTCTCCTGATATATGGCTCCTATGTTGTTGTAGCTAGTGGCCAAACCGAAGAGATAATTGATTTTTTTACGTATTTCTACCGCTTTTCTATGCCATTCTAGCGCCTTGTCGTATATTCCCATCTCGGAATATGCTGTGCCCATTATATGATATCCCATGGCCTCAACCTTTTCATCGCCTATATTTTTACCTATTTCCATAATTTTTTCGCTTATCTCAAGTGCCTTGTGATAATCACCCATGCCCATGCTAACCCACGCAATCTCTGCGTAAATGTCCCCTTGCAGCTTGCTGTTCTCCGGAGCATCTTTCAGCGCTTCTTCAAAGTATCTGCGGGCGTGGTCGAGCCTGCCGCGCATCACATAAACGCGTCCCATGCTCTTCTTCAATTCAGCTATTTTCTCCCTGTTCTCTGTTTTCACCGCTAGGTTGTATCCGTCCAAATAGTACATTGCCGCAAAGTCGTATTGACCTAAAAGAATGTAAGTGGAGCCCATTTTCTCGTAAATCTCTATACGTTCTTCATCGGAAACATCCAACTTGAGTGCCTCATTATAGAGTCCTATAGCACTTTCATGAGCATATCTTTTGGTTGCATAGTCTCCCGCTAGAATGTAGTACCTGAACGCCTTTTCGTCCATCTTCGCATTTTTAAAATGATGCGCAAGCTCTCCGTAATACTTTTCATCGTTCCCGTGCATATCCTCAAGTAATTCCGCAATTTTGCGGTGCAGAACTCTCCGGCGCATTTTTGATATTCTGTGGTATATAGCATCTCGAATTATTCTGTTGTGGAAAACATACGCTTCGCCGCTCTCGTCCTCTTTCCATACACCGCTCTCCGCTATGTCTTCGAAAAGCGAGTAAAGTTCCATTTCGTCCATGCTCAGCAATGAAATCAGCAGTTCTGGGTCAACCCTGTAGCCCATGACAGATGCCGTCTCCAGCACTTTCCTCGCTTTTTCGCTCAAAGTATTGAGTTTGGCGTTTACTATTTTATTCACCAACTCCGGAAGCCCTATCTCCATCTCAGACGGGTATATCCCTCGTTCCGGAACCAGCGTGCCTGCCGAGAGCATATCTCGCACTAGTTCCTTCACAAAGAGTGGATTTCCTCCAGTTTTCTCGTAAATGGTCCTTGCAAAATCTTCGGGGACCTCATGATTCACCACATATTCCACTATTTCCTTCACATGTGGGTAATCGAGCCCCTGAAGCCTTATCTCCTTATAGAGCCCTTCCCTGAGCATTCTTCCGAGCACAGATTCCAGCTCGTCGTTTACCTCGTCAGAACGATAGGTGAATACGAAAAACACGGGAAAATTGCGGAGATTTGACACTAGATAATGCATGAATCTGAGAGAGGAGAAATCCATCCACTGAATATCGTCAAAAAACACCATCAGCTTTTTTTTCTTCGAATATTCCTTTATTTTCTCCGCAAAGGTGAAGAACATGGCGTTTCTCTGGTGCTCCAACCCAGAGCTGTCCCGGGCTTCGTACTCCGCTACCTCCATCCCTCCTACTATCTTTTCGAACGCTTCCATTATTGGCAAGTACGGCTCTCCAGACTCATAATATGAGCGAGAGTATAGGAATTGAAATCCGCGGAGCAATGCGTAGTTTTTTGCCTCCATCACGAGGCTCGTCTTGCCGATGCCCACGGAGCCGGTTATCATTATGGCGGGAGAATTCTCTGGATTTTCTATTGCTTCTTTCAATATATTTATCTCATCTATCCTGTCGAGAAATATGTCCTCTCCCTCTAGCCCCGTGTATTCCACCAGTGAGATTAGAGAGGAGGAGAATATTTCCGGTGATTCTTTGAATATCAACTGGCCGCCCTGATAAACTACTATGTCC
>JALULR010000125.1 GCA_027056155.1 DHVE2 group archaeon | reverse complement strand
GTCCATTATCTCTACAGGGTGCCCTTGCCCTGCTACGAGGTTTATCAATCTTCCATCTCCCAAAAGGTACACTTTTCTGTCTCCGAAGTTATACTCTTCCACGTACTTTCTTATTCTTTTTTTGCTCTTTGCCATCTCTTCTAAATCTCGTTTGTTTATTTCGTTGTCAAAATGTCCTGAATTTGCGAGTATGCAACCATCTTTTATTAATTTAAAGTGCTCTTTTCTGAGTATATCTTTCATTCCGGTGGTTGTGACTATAAGATCTGCTTCCTTAACCGCGTCAATCATCGGCATTACGCGAAAACCGTCCATGCGCGCTTCTATCGCTTTAACGGGCTCTATTTCCGTCACAATGACATTGGCGCCCATACCCCGCATGCGCATTGCCACGCCGCGCCCGCACCAGCCGTAGCCGGCCACCACCGCCGTCTTTCCCGCAATAGCTAAATTTGTGGCGCTCATAATGCCATCAAGGGTGCTTTGGCCAGTGCCATAGCGATTATCGAAGAGGTGCTTCATCTTCGCGTCGTTTACATTGAACATGGGAAAACGAAGCACGCCTTTTTTCTCCATTACTTTCAATCTCATAACACCTGTGGTGGTCTCTTCGTTGCCGCCCATGATTTCAATGTGGGCATATTCTCCGTGAAGCAGGGTGGTAAGGTCTCCGCCGTCGTCGATTATGATGTTTGGCTCGAACTCAAGCACTTTGTGTAAATTTTCGTAGTATTCTTCTCTATTTTCACCCTTCTTGGCGTAAACATCTAGCTTCTCTGCTCTTAGCGCTTCTACGACCTCGTCATCGGTGCTTAGAGGATTGCACGATGCCAAGCGCACATCCGCACCGCCGTCGCGAAGGGTCAGAGCCAAAACACCTGTCTTCGCTTCAACATGCAGCGCCATGCCTATTTTCAGGCCCTTAAACGGCTTTTTCTTCAGAAACACCCTGCGTATCTCAGACAAGACATCCATATGTGCCATTGCCCACTCTAGCTTATCTTTGCCTTGCATAATTCTGCATGGCATCTGTGTATTTTACCATTGCTTATATTGCTTAGTAATGGCTGGTATTTTTAAAATCAGTATGCTAATTTTCTAGTTTAAATCCCGACGATTTTCACCACTGCCACGGTTTCGTCGTCCCCGTTAGTCATCTTTTTCTCGTAATTTATTTCTATATTTGTGGAGTACTGCTTTGCAAACTCTAAGAGCAACTGCTCGAAGAAATAGTCGAGCTTGGTGGGTGAGCTATAATGGAGAATTATCTTACCATCGCTGCTCTCAGCATAGATTTTATTGGGGTTCTGAATTAAAGGTATTCTTTCATGTACATTTTTTACATTTAAAAGCAAGGCTTCGTATGAAGAATACTGAGAAAAGAGGGCAGGAAATTTTCTCAAGAGAATTCGATGCATGAACTTTGCAAACTGGCGCTCGCATTCATGGTACTTTTTATCCGTGTTGCACCCTATAATTTTCCCAACTACCATTTGCTTTGTTGCATAACTAAAAGAGAGGAACAGTAATGGGATATGAAATAAGAATGATAAGCTACAAATTTAATTTTTATCAGTAATAGCTAGGCACTGTATTATACACTCACATGTGTCAGTAAGAGAGAAAGAATATGGAAAAAAGCGAAGAGTGAGAAAGAGCGAAAGTATAGGAAGTGTCTATTGGCAACGAGAAATGCAAAGAATTATGGAATATGCAATGTTGCAGAGCGTGTAGTAGTGGGAAATAATTTTGGAATACTATCTAAAAAACTGATGGATATAGTCGAGTTGCTCTCATGGATAAAGATGGTAAAAATGTGAGATTTGTGTTCACGACGCCTCAGCCTTGAGTCTCTTCCATATTTTTTCCTTCGGGTCTTTGATTATTAGTGCGATTGCCCATAGCAGCAATGCAAATATGGCAAGTAGAAATCCAAGCAGAAGCGCATTGGAGGAAGTATCGAGAAAAACACCTTCTTCTATGTATCCCATAAGATGGTCCGCAAACACCATTATCACGGTTCCCCATGAAACCAGAACTAAGATGTCTACCCTGTATTTGTCTCCATTTTCCCAGATATACCATATTAGAGTGCTGATAACCGCCATGAACAGCATAGTTAGGAGCCACATGGGTCATCGCCTCGCGGGATTTTTCACGGGCACGCGAGAGGAAGAGAGTTTCAGCATTACAGCCCATGCAAATGTAACTAGAGAAGCCATAAAGACTCCATGAGTGGCCATTTCATGTAGCATAGCCATTGTATCCGTGGGATTGCTCATAGCCGTTAAGAACGGTGGCCATGGGACAACTTCCCCGTGCCATATGTGCTCTATTGCAAGTAGTATTGTTCCACACCAGAGCATTACGTTTAGCCATTTCAATTTTAATTTCTCCACTTTCTCTTTTTTCATCACCTTCGTTAGAAGGGTCACCACTATCCCTTCCGAGCCGGGTACGAGGAAACATGCCATTTTTCGTCA
>JALULR010000124.1 GCA_027056155.1 DHVE2 group archaeon | reverse complement strand
AAATAGAGCTCTGCACTTATTCGCGGGAGCATTGCCATCAGCACCGCTTGAGCATTGAATTCACCGCGATTTATCAGACCCTTGCTTAAAAACCCTATTGCGCCCATCTTTTTCTTTATTTCCTTGATTCCCGATACTTTTTCCATTGCCTCACCGACTTCCATGCCCTCTCTGACCATGCTCATTATTTTTGGCGGATATGTGAAGCCACCGGAATGGCCAAGTGTGATTCTTCCGTACTTGTCGATGATTGCGCAGTATGCCCGGTCCATGTAATCGCCGATTAGCTCTTCGTAAAAGAGCCCTGCCTCTATGCCCACGGCGTAATCTACACCCTTGATTATCTTTGCTCTGTTTATAGCGCCCTGCACTGTTTCGTTGCCGAACGGTTGTGGTGGCACACCAGAATCCACTTTTTGTGGTATGTACTCTATTTCAAAATTGAATATACGAGAAAAAACCATTTGAACTGCTCTTATCTTTGATGGATTCTCCGAGCCGATGCCTACCCTCATCGGTTTTAATCTCTTGCCCTCTTTGTCTATCTCTCCGACCCTAATCCTTCTCGAAGATATTGGCATGAGGTCTTCTGCTACTATCATGGGTATGAGCACAACTTGCATCTTCTTCATTCCATTTTTTACGCGCTCTGCGTTAATTTTATCTGCATTTTTCTTCGTTTCAGGTGATACGACGATTGCATCGAAATCCTCTTCGAGCGTTGGCCCATAAATGTCATTGATTTTCACAATTCTGTACTGTTTACCAAATTTTCGCGCGTATTCTCCTACAATTTTTGCCCTTTCATTGTAGCTCTTGCTCACATCTTTTTTAAAACCGTCTGCAGTTATGCCAATGGTTATTTCATCTCCTATCTCGAATGCTTTGTTTATGAGTGAGCGATGCGCCTTGTGTAAGAACTCGAAGGTACCGCCAAGCACTACCTTCATAGGCCTCCGCCCATGCCTACAAAGAGCAGGAGTATCAGAATGGCCATGAATACGAGCCACACGTATAGATTGAGCTTTTTCTTTTTAACCATGGCGTTCCACTGCTCTTCGCATTTTTTGGAGCAAAATGTCTTGTCTGGTGGAATTGCTATGCCACAGTTGAGGCAGTGTTTGTGAGGAGGTATGCTCTTTTTATCTTCTTTCAGTTTCTCCACTTCTCTTTTTAGGAGTGTGAGCTCTTCCATCATATTTTTTTCGTCCATGAGAGGGTACATTTGTCCCTGCGATTTATAGTTTGCCTTTAGAGTTTTTCGTAGTAGGGAGATTCCACAACTAGCCGGTTAATCTCGTCGTCGCTTAGCTCGCATATTTCATCGAGTATATCATTTATTTTGCCTTTTATCTCTTCGGGTAACTCAATTTTGATGTTCTCATTTTTCAACTTCATATATTTTCCGTTTTCACCTTCAACTTTTTCCACATCTAGTGATTTTATTGTCTCAGGTATTTTGTTGCTGTAAAACCCGTACTGCATCTTCTTATAGTCGAATTCAGTCAGCTTTTTTCCCTTCTCTTTCAGATATTCGATGTCCAAAAGGGCTGCAATTCTTGACACATAGTAGGAATGCAGACCTCCGCACTCTTTAAGCATGTATGCAACTATTTCTTTTTCGTACATCACAACCACCCCTTAACCACGTTGGCTATTTCTTTTATTGCCTTGCTAGCTATTGAATCAGGATTGAATTCAACAAGAGGCATCATGGCGTTGAGCGCCTTAGGTACCGATGAATCGTAAGGTACGCGACCTATAATCTCTATATCATTTTCCTTTGCGAATTCTTCCAATCCTTTATATCCTTCGTTAAGCCCGTATTTGTTTATAATCATTTTTGTTTCTATGCCAAAATGCTTCGCTAATGCGTGCATTCTCTTCATATCGCTCAGGCTTGAAGGAGTCGGTTCGCCGACTAAAAGCACGAGATTTGCACCGCTCACTGACGAAATGACTTGACACCCTATGCCCGCTGCTGCGTCCACTATAACATGGTCAATTTCTCCTTTATCTTTCCATGCTCTTGCAATCTTTTTCTCCTCGGTAACTAATTTGCCGCTGTTGGGCTTTCCCACATCAAGCTCCGCGCTGACCAGTGGGCCATATTTTGTTTTTCCGGTTCTCAACCACCCTGAAATTGCATCGTTTATCGTTATCGCATCCACTGGACACACCGCCTTGCACGCTCCGCACCCCTCGCAGAGATATTGTTTTATTTTGTGCCTGCTATCTACGTAAATGGCTTCGTAGATACATACATTCTCGCAGAGACCACAGTTTATGCATGAGTCGTTGATCTCGGCGGTTTTTGCATCTGTGAAAACTTCTTCACTATCCCACTGGCTAACATTGAATATGATATGCAAATTCGGTGCCTCGGCATCCGCGTCCACAGCTCCGATCCTGAAATCTTTGCTAATTAGTGAAATGAGAGAGCCGGTGATTGTGCTTTTACCCACACCTCCTTTTCCACTAGCTACGACGATTTCCAT
>JALULR010000123.1 GCA_027056155.1 DHVE2 group archaeon | reverse complement strand
GTGACAATCTGCACATTATAAAAGATATAATAAGCGACTTAGAAGGTGAAGGCATGGCTACCGAGCGCAATATAATTAGCCATGCAGAGAGCATGGGATTAAAGGATAGAGATGAAGTAATAAGATTGATCGAGCTGCTTCGTAGAAAGGGCGAAATTTACATGGATACTAATGGAGGCTACAAAATTGTCGGACACTAATATAGCAATGAAAATTTACAAACGGCGCGGTGAAATACTGCTTGCTGCTTGCGATAAAGAGCTGCTGGGTAAAGAGTTAGAGGAGGGAGAGCTGCATTTACAAATATCAAAAAATTTCTATTACGAGTATTTTGTTTCAGAGGAGACCTTTGTGCATTCGCTCAAGGTAGCAACCATAGCAAATCTAACAGGCAACAAAGTTGTGAACATTGCAATAAATAGAGGATTTATAGAGCGAGACTCTGTTATTTACATTGCAGAAGTGCCCCATGCGCAGCTATTTGTTATGCAGTAGATTACTCACGCCAGTCTGTGTTTATGGTTCTCACGCCTATTTTTGGTATATAAAGCATCACTCTTTTATGTCTAGACCTTGCATAGAGCTCAAATACTCTATTTACCGCTTTTTCGTCACCTATTTTCTGAATAAGCACATCTTTTTCAAGTCCTAGCTCTATTCCATATAACACCTTGTCAAGGGTGACGTAATCGATACCCAGCTCTTTTTCGTCTTCTTGGCCCGGAACTAAATTAGCGCTTGGATTTTTTTGTATTATGTGCTCGGGAATATCTAGCAGCCGAGCAAGCTGGCGCACTTGTGTTTTATACAAATCCCCTATTGGCGCAAAATCACTTGCTCCGTCTCCGTATTTGGTAAAGTATCCCGTAAGTAGTTCACTTTTGTTGCTAGTGCCAGCAACTAATCGTCCCTCTTCATTTGCAATAGCGTATAAGATTAGCATTCTCGCTCTCGCTTTTATATTTGCGATAGCTAGCAAAGACTGTAATTTAGTTGTAGATACGATGGTATTTACTATATTTTCTATATTTATCACTCTGAGCGCTACATCAAAGAGCTGTGCAACTTCTTCAGCATCTCGCTGCTCTGATTCTGGAGTAATGGCATCGGGCATGTGCAAAGCGAGCACTTTTTCTGGACCTAATGCTTTTGCACATAATGCTAGCACTACTGCTGAATCAAGGCCTCCGCTAAGCCCGAGAACGACGCCCTTGCCACGCGTAAAATCTCGTATAAAATGAATTAAAGTTTCTAATGTAAACTCTGGAAGCTCAACTTTCAGAGTCATTTTCTTCTGGCTCCCAGTCGTCTTCCCATGGTATATCTTCAACTATGTGCTTAAGCAGGTCGTATAAGCTATCTAAATCTTCATCTGTGCCTAGAGCTATAAATTCATCTCTATCTACAGTGGCTAAGTACCATATATTTTCAGATTCATCATAGTATATTTCGATTTCTTTGTCATCAAAAGAGCGCACAATGGATATGGCCTCACCCATCTTAATTGAATCACGTATAGTAGTCATCCTACCACCTTCACTACTGCCATAAGAAACTCGTCAAATTTTTTGCTAAGCTCATCAAATTTCTCCTTTATGCTCTCAATATCATCGTTTTCATCAACTACACCTAGCATATCGTTTAGCTCTGCAATGTATCTTTTTATTTTTTTCAAATCCACTAGAGCGGTTTCGTCGCCATCATCAATTCTCGCTAGAATGTCAAGTATTCCCTCCTCAATCTGGTTAAATATGTCCTCTGCTTCCATAGAGGGGAATTTGCAGAGATGTATTTAAGTGTTCTTGCTAAGCTCTTACATGCTTAGCGATTCTCTCATAGCTCATAGTTTTTCAAGCACGCTCGCTACGAGCAAAGGAAGAATAACGGTAGCATCCCCTTCTACCGTGACATATTTTGCGTCCTCGCGTACTTTTCCCCACGAAATCGCTTCTCGCACTCTAGCTCCGCTCAGCGAGCCGTCCCATTCAACAGCAGTTGTAATATATACCGCATAATCCAAGCCATCGCGGAACTGGTTCCACCATATTGTGTGGTGCTTGCTTATTCCCCCACCAATCATGAGCGCACCCGTCTTCTTTGCGTCGAATATTATGTCTGCGAGTTCGTGCTCATCTTTTAGAATATCCACTCGGAAATCCGGGTGCATCTCTCTGAATGACCACAATTGTGCGCCGAAAGAACCATCGGTTATGCCGGGCACGTAAATTGGGATATTATTTTTGTGCGCCCAGTAGAGAATGGAATCTTCGTTATTTAATCTCTTTCCAAATTCGTCAATGAGCTCCCGGCCGCCCCACTCTTTTTTCTCTTCGTAGAGTTCTTCCAAGATTGGCATCATGAAGTTCTCCATCACTTCACCATAGGATTCGTTTGGCACGAGTACATTTCCAAGGCGGTTTATGCCCTCGTGGTGCAACTGCACATCATTCATCAAGAATGAGCCATGGTAATAATCTTTGAAACTTCTTGCAATGTCGTGGTCAAGAG
>JALULR010000122.1 GCA_027056155.1 DHVE2 group archaeon | reverse complement strand
GATGAGAGGAATCATTATCTCAGGATAAATTTCCTTTCTCTCTTTCTTTACTTCTATTGCTGCTTGCATTATTGCACGCACTTGCATCTCGTAAATCTCAGGGTATATTATGCCAAGCCTGCAGCCGCGGAACCCAAGCATGGGATTGAACTCATGAAGCTCGTTTACCACGCTAAGCACTTTCTTCTTCTCGTTAATCATCGCTATTATTTCGTCTATTTCCTGCATATCACTCGCGTCTCTAAGCCTCATTTTTAGCTCGTTTATCTCACTAATCAAGTCTTCCCTGTTTGGTAAGAACTCATGTAGTGGCGGGTCTAGAAGCCTGATTATTACTGGGTACCCTTCCATGGTGCGGAAAAACTCTACAAAATCGCTTTTTTGCATTACTTGCAGCTTGTTTAGAGCAGCGATTCTCTCTTCTTTTGTCTTGGCCATAATCATCTCTTGCATGATTGGCAAGCGCTCTTCTCCAAAGAACATGTGTTCTGTCCTTGCAAGACCTATGCCCTCTGCTCCAAACTCTCTAGCTCTCTTTGCCTGCTCGGGGGTATCTGCATTAGCGCGCACACCTAGAGCGCGTATTTCATCGGCCCATGAGAGCAGCTTCTCCAGATTTCCGCTTAGCGAGGGCACTATCAAAGGCACCTCTCCGAGATACACTTCCCCAGTGGTGCCATTTACAGTTATTATGTCGCCCTTCCGTATCTTTTGATTTCTTGCTACAAAGTACTCTTCTGCCATATTTACTATGATTTCCTCACAACCTACTACTGCCGGCTTGCCCATGGCCCGAGCCACCACCGCCGCGTGTGAGGTCATGCCACCACGAGCAGTGAGAATGCCCTCTGCTGCGTTCATGCCGTGTATATCGTCAGGGGATGTTTCTAGACGCACGAGTATTACCTTATCCCCGTTCTTTGCTAGCTCTACAGCCTCATCTGGGTCAAATACTACCTTGCCCACAGCGGCACCGGGGCTGGCAGCAAGGCCTTTGGCGATTACCTCCTTGTGAGCTGTTGGATCCACCTGCGGGTGCAGTAATGTATCTACATTTTCAGGGGTAACTCTCATAATTGCCTCTTCCTTCGTAATGACCCCCTCTTCTTGCATTTCAACAGCTATTCTCACCGCGGCCATGGCGGTTCTCTTGCCGTTTCTCGTCTGAAGCAAATAGAGCTTGCCCTTTTCAATTGTAAATTCTATATCTTGCATATCTTTGTAATGCCCCTCAAGCAGCTTAGCCACGTCCATTAGCTTGCGATACACATCGGGCATCATCTCTTCCATGGTGGGCAAATTGCGATTTGCATCTTGCTTACTGTAATCATTTACTGCATGTGGTGTTCTTATGCCCGCCACCACATCTTCACCCTGCGCGTTGGGCAAAAACTCGCCGTATAGATGCTTCTCCCCAGTTCTCGGGTCACGAGTGAATGCCACGCCAGTGCCAGAGTCGTCGCCCATGTTTCCAAATACCATTGCTACAACATTTACCGCAGTGCCCATGTCGTCAGGTATTTTGTTTATTTTTCTGTACACAATGGCCCGCTCGTTGTTCCATGATTCAAAAACCGCGCGTATTGCCATTTCTAGCTGTTTTTTAGGGTCCTGCGGAAACTCGTATCCATACTTGGTATAAACGGTCTTGTATCTCTCTACTACCTCTCTAAGAGCATTTACATCGAGCTCTACATCTTGCCGTGCATTGTGCTTTGCTTTAATTTCGCTGAGCTTCTCTTCAAATTCCTCATGCTTTATGCCCAACACCACATTGCCAAACATTTGAATTAACCGGCGGTAAGCGTCCCATGCAAATCGCGGGTTCTGGGTTTGCTTAGCTAGTCCCTCTACAGATTCATCGGTGAGTCCTAGGTTAAGTATAGTATCCATCATTCCCGGCATGCTAATGGGCGCTCCAGAGCGCACAGATACAAGAAGAGGATTTTCAGAGCTACCAAACTTCTTCTCTGTTTTTTCTTCAAGCTCTTGCATAGCCTCTTCTACCTGCTCCCACAATCCCTCTGGAAAATCCTGCTTCTCAAAATACATCATACAAGTTTCGGTGGTAATTGTGAATCCCGGCGGTACCGGAAGTCCAATGCGTGTCATCTCTGCAAGTCCTGCACCTTTGCCACCCAGCAGTTTTTTTCGGTCTGCCATCTCTGGAGCCACTTTTTCGAGAGTATCCATATCTTCCTTGCGGAAATATTTGTACACATATTTCATCATAATCACCTTCCGTGTGGGTATATAAACAGAATATAAATATGTTCTTCTCGCAATACCGGAAATTCATTGCATAGCAGGGTAAATTTAAATTCATATAAAATAATATGTAAATTATTGATGACACAGAAACATGTGTTTTGAGCCACTACCCATGGCAAAATGTCTAAATATATAATGGAAATTAGGTAATGTGCATAAAATAGAGCTTAGAGTAAGCTTGCCACCGGATATGTCCAAGAGAATTTGCAAAGCCCTCAATGTAGAAAGCAATAGAGCTATTCCACGTACAAAAGTGGAT
>JALULR010000121.1 GCA_027056155.1 DHVE2 group archaeon | reverse complement strand
CTTAAAATGACATAGGGAACCAACTCGCAATATTAATGATATATTAAACGATATAATTAGCAATGCATACTACGCCCACATTCACCAATAGGCCATAGCGCAAATGGTGAACAAAAAACACAAAAATTTAAGCACCACAAACTAATAGCGGGGCATGGAAGGATACAAAGTCTGCGGGCGAATGGCGGACAAGCTCACATCGAAGGGATACGGCTATCGTGATGGAAAATGCCTGATTCTTGCTTGGGAAGAAGCACTTTTCCTCGCAGAGAGAGGCACAGAGGGATTTAGTTTTAATACTATATTCGAGAGCGCTAGCAGTATGCCTGATTTTGACATACGATTTTTTGTTTACCGAGATTTGAGAGCTAGAGGATATGTAATTAATATCCAGGATGATTACTACGATGCTAGAAAGAGTGTGCACATGCCCGTATATCCTGTTAGTGATATGGATTATTTTTGTTTTGATTCGCTAGTACAGAAAGAGCTTCCTTTAATTCTCGCCATAGTTGACGGCGATGGAGATATCACATATTATATGGTCAAAGAGTCTGAGCCCAAGGGCAGCTGCTCTGATAACGTAAAAGTATCACAGTATAAAATTGCCGGAAAGCGTGTGTTCATGCTAAAGAACGTGGATACAAAGAGCTTTGGGAAGAAAGAAGAAAAGTTTGTGCATCTTTCAAATTTAGAGGCAAAATACCTTGCCAACGCAGATGTGAATGTAGATAAAAATGTGTACGAAGTGTATAGAGACCTCAGAGAGCGAAAGTTAGTGGTAAAATCTGGGTTCAAATACGGCACTCATTTTAGAGTGTATGAAAAGACAATAAACGAGCACTCAAAATATCTTGTGCATGTGGTATCAGAGCGGGAAGAGCTGCAAAAGTTGAGTAGGGCAGTGCGCGTTGCTCACGGTGTGCGAAAAGAGCTGCTTCTAGCTAGAAATTTGAAGGATAGAATTAGATATCTCGCTGTGTCATGGATTAGGCCATAGGTTTTAATATAAATGATGCCATGTGGCAATGCTATGCTCACCCCTAAATATAAGTCCATATTACTCGTGAGCATCTTGGTGCTCGCAATAGGTGTTCCTGTGGTAATCTATGCATCAACTGTGCATGGAGTGGAAAATCAGCAGCCTATCGCTAAGATATCCGCGCCTAATTCTGGATATACTGGCGTGCCCTTGGAGCTTTCGGCGGCAGATTCTAAAGACCCAGATGGATACATATCCCTTTATCTCTGGAATTTTGGAGATGGCACAAGCTCGGCGGGCAAGGTGGTAAATCATACATTTATGAAAAACGGCACATTTAAAGTTAGTCTTACGGTGTATGATAACGCGGGAGGCAAAAATACCGTGAGCAAGACCATAACTATTGAAGAGCACACAGAAGCGCCTAAGAAAGCAAACGTAAACGAGCTGTTTTCAAAAACTTCAGAGTATATTGGGCGCAGGGTAATTGTTCGCGGGGTGTTCGCTTACGGGCGCAATTATAGCTTTTACATGGTCAACAAATCAGGATATCGTGGACTACATGTTTATGTGGAGCAAGGTGGCAATATAATCGGAAATATGAAATATGGCGCAATTGTAGAAGTAAGTGGGCGGTTTACCGCATATCGCAATGAGCTCGAAATAAAAGTAGAAAACAACTCAAACGATTATGCAAAAGTAATTGGATACGGAGGTGTGGTCTCATACAAAGTGGTAAATGCTAGCGATTGGAGCGAATATAATAACTCATTGATAGAGATAACTTCCAAGGTCAAAGAAGTATTTGCCTCATACAAATATACCATGCTCAATTTTACCGTGTACGTATCATACGGTGCAAACTATATAGGCACTCCTGCAATAGGAGATATATTCAATGCCCGCGGATTTTTAACATATTACTATTCTTCGCACTACAATTACGGCTATGAAGAACTCTATGTTAGAAATAGCACAAATGACTATTCAAAATATGTGTCTTCCGAATACATAAACACCACAATGTCCAACGTGCTTGAGAATCTAACCAATTACAACAACACAGCGGTGCACATCCCAGAAGCGTACGTAACATCTGCATATGCCTCATGGAATTTTAATGTCAGCTCCGCGACAAGCTCAGAGAGCTCATTAAAAATATATGTAGAAAAAGGAGGCGTAGTAAAGGGCATGCCATACAACGGAGCAAAGGTGGAAATTTGGGGCGTGGTAACGAAGTATCGCGGGGAGTGGGAGCTCAAAATACGCAACTCTACGCCAGATAAGGTATTGGTAAAAACCATGCCCATTTATGAAAACGTGTCTCTAGATGTGCTATTAAATCATACCCATGTGTACAATGGCAGCAACGTACACACATGGGGCATTATCAATTGGACATATTACAATGCATCTAGCGGTTTGAAATTATTCGGGCTATTTTACAATGGCTCTGAGATTACTGTAGTGGGCTTTAATGGCTCAAATATGAGCGGTATAGTAAGTGGGTACTACGCCGATGTATATGCAGAATTCACTTACTACAAAGG
>JALULR010000120.1 GCA_027056155.1 DHVE2 group archaeon | reverse complement strand
ATGTCATATAGTTTAGAGTGATACTCATCAATATTCACACCTTGCTTTTCGTACATATCAAGGGTGGCTTTTAGAGAATCTATCTTTTTCTTGATTAGCTCAGGCATGTAATCATCAATCTTGCTTTTAAGCGTTGACGCATATTCAAAAAACTTAGAATAACTCTCTGATTTTAGCTTAGTGAGCTCCACATATTCCCTCCCAAAATCTATACCCAAATCCACATTCATATCCTTGAACAATTGCATTTTATTTAAGAAATCATTTAGTATGTCCTCGCTCACTTCCGCAAGGCGTTTGTCCATAGCCTTTTTAAGCTCACTTAGTTTAACCTTGACTTTATCGTAATCGCCCTCTTCAAAGAGCTTGTCTATCTCACGAGTATCTTCTTTAAACTCATCTTCAAGCCCTATGCGCTTTAATAGGGTTACCATCTTAGAGTATGCACCCTTGTACCTATTCACCGCATCAATCATCAATAATTTTGCCTCTGTATAGCACTTATCCACTAACTTAAGAGATTCACTATAATTCATCTTCTTGAACTCTTCTTTAGCCTGATTGAATATGGATAGCACACTAGTAACATCCATGCCTAACCGGTGCGCTTTCATAACCATATCTCGAATCTGCGTGTTCTTCTCTTTTATATAGTTTATCATTCTTTCAATCTCGGATATCTTATCGCTAACGCGCATCGACCGCTCTATAGATTTCTCATACAACCCCTTCAAAAACAATTTTTTAGAGTATTCGTAATCTGTGATTATCTCCTTAGGCAGTATGTTTTGCATTGCGGCTATCTTTGCCTCCAAGCGCTTTAATATACCATAAGCAGTGTTCTTCTGTATCTCATATTTTTCAATTTCGCCAACAGCGCTCATTGCCCTGTTTAACGCCTCTACATACTCTTTCTCTTTCAGGCTCGCTTTTGCCTTATTTAACATATTTTCCGGAGCTGTAACATCTTCACCGCGCTTACGCATCTTATCAAGCTCTTTACCTATCTTTATTATAAGAGTACTCACCTTCTTATAAAGTGCTCTCTCTATCTCTGTAACTATCTCATTGGCACGGCTCTCTGCTTCACTCATATTAGTGAGTGTTGATAATTCCTCAAGCTCGCCCTGATAGTTTGTAACATCTATGCCCAAAGAGACAGCCATATCCATATACTTTTTAATTTTGGCACGAATTGCGGTCATCTTTTCGTTTCTTTCATAGACCGCAGCAATCTGACTTTCTAATTTTTTAAGAATGTTTAAAGCTTCAAGGTACCTACGTTTTATAAACAAATCTTTGGCATTCTCTAAGTCTGCCATATCAATATTTAAATCGTACCCCTTGCCCTTTGCATCGTAAATATCAGTTTCTATCTTTCCAATGTAATCGGTGAGTATTGTCTCAACATGCTCTCTAAGCTCGGAGATTAATAATTCACCTTCTTCGTAAAGCCCATCATAACGCATGTCCTCATACTTCACATAAAACTCCTTAGATTTGCGCTTAAACTCTTTCGCTAGACCAAGCTCCCGCATCACTTTTCCAATGGTATCGAGCTCTTTACGCACAAACTCTATCTTGGCCTTATTCTCCATTGCATTTGCTCTATTAATACACTTAACCGAGAGACGCTCTGCCTCATCAAAATCGTTCTCTTCAAATTTCTTCTTAGCTTCAACCAGCAACTTGGCTACCACAGATACATTAGCGCCCATATCTTTGAGCTTAGCCACGAGCTTTGCAGCGTTTACAAGCTGTGAGTACGCTTTCTCTGCCCTATCCCTCAAATCCTTTGAGAGCTGCTTTGCCTCAACAGAGTACTGTATTGCGCTTCTATAATCTTCCTTCTCAATGCTCTCTTTGGCCTTCTTTAACAGGGCCATTATGCCCTGCTTGCTTATATTTACACCTATGCGCTTGGCGGCGGCAGCTATTATCTTGGCAGAATCGAAGGTGTCTTTTGCTACGATGTTTTCTAGCTCTTTAATTGCATCGTTAGCTCGGGTTATGAAATCTTCAGCACGCACTATGTCTTTCTTCTTCAAAGATACCTCGGCGCGCTCTAAATATCCAAGCACTTCGGTGACATTGCCCCCCGCATTATTCAAAAACTCTACATACTCCCGCATCTTCTGTATCTTTTTCTTGTACTTATTGCCCTCTATCTCAAAGGAAATCTCACGAATGTTACTTATCTCTTTTAAAACTCCGTCTAAATCGCCGCTAGCAAGCAATGCACGGGCCTTTGCAAGGCTCTCTGAAATACGCTTATCCTTGTATTTTGATGTTTTAGATTCTATCTCTTTTAAGTACTCTTCTACCCTTGCATATATATCTTCTTCAATATTACGCAATGAAATTATGGCCTCCTTATATGCCTCGTCACCAATCTGTGTTTTTACATCTTTAAGTGCTATGCGAATATCATCGAGCACTATGCCCTCCTTTTCCCCGGTATCAACCATTTTTTCAGTCTCACTGTACAAGGATTGGGCTATCTCCCTCAAACTTATTTTAATCTCAGTCTTTAAATCGTTGAGC
>JALULR010000119.1 GCA_027056155.1 DHVE2 group archaeon | reverse complement strand
GAATTACACTGTTGTGTATGATTGTAGATGCAAGGGATTTATCTATCTCGTCAAAATCTACATCATCGACGCATGTGATATTCACTAACTCGTCTTTCTCGCCTATTATCCAGTGAATCACGATATCTTGGGCTCCGGTGAGCTCTAAGTAGCCCTCAGGTGTGGAAGGGGACCAGTGATTTAGCGAGCTGCCACCAAGCTTTTCCACAAAGAAATCTTCGAGCTTGGTGGGCCCCATTGTGGTGGTGATATCAATCCATACCCACTTGCAACTATTTTGTCTCAAAAAATTGGTGATAATGCTAATGTCCTCATTAGAGAGCATTTAGAGCACACCTTCAAACTCTTGCTGCAGCTCAATCATCACTTGATCAAGCACTTCGTCAAATGACGCACTACGGTACTCTCTCACACCGCCAAGTGGGCTCTGGAGATTTGCCACGAATACGCCATCTTCCTCCACGAACTCAATTGTGCAGAGAAGCTCCTCCATACTTAACACCGCTTGCGGAATTGAGATAATGTATAAAAACTCTTTCCTCACAGTTAGCTGCGAGTTCAGGCATGGTTTTGGGCATTATTTTATTATTTACGCTTTAGCAAGAACTCAGAACACAAAGTAAATTAGCAGAGTGGTGCCAAGCACGAGCAGCACTGCAGGAGCTACGCGGATTATCACACGGTACAGATTCGCTTTAAAATGCTGTGCTGAGAGCACTAAGCAAAGATGCACCGGCGAGGTGAGGTGCCCGGAGTAGCCAGAGGCGTAAGCGAGAGCAACTGCTGCAAAATTCACCGGGGTGCCGATGTAGGGCAGAAGAAGCGGAAACGTGGCGGCTACGTAGGCAACGGTTACTCCTGTCATTAGCCCTGCAAGATACGGAAGAAGCATAATCACAACGAAGGGCGGAATTCCGTACATGTTGAAAAACGTGTATGTATAATACATTGAATTTGTCTCTAGTACTGCTACTTTCATAAACAGCGCTGCAAAGGTCACTCCTAGGAAAGTGGGTTTGAGTGCAAATTTCACACTGTCTCTCATTTTATCATATTTTTTTCCGTAAAGAAGTACGGCCAAAAGTGCAATATCCACGGCAAGGAGAGAGTAAAATAGGTCAATTTTTACCATTACAAGCTTGCCGCTCGCGAGCCATGGCACGCCTGCAAGGGTAAGCACCATTACAGCTATTATGGGCCATGATGAGTACGCCAACTTGCGCACTGCTTTTTCTCCCCTTTTCTCGCTTCTTTTTATGTTTTTCTTGCGCATTATGGGTATGTACAGAACGAGCACGCCTGCGGTTATGGCTAACAGTGGCAAAAACGACATGTGCAAAACAAAATCTGCAATTGATACGCTGAATATCTCCGAGGCGACAATTACCCCTGTGTACAGTGGCCATGCGTATTCCCACAGATGCCTAAACCAGTAGTTTAGCGAGGTTGCCTCCAGTGGGCTAAGTTTCATATCTCTCGCTAGAGGGTCCACTAGCCTTGCAGATACATACGCGCCACCGGGCATGGGAAGCAATCCAATAAACGCGGATATGGACACCAGCGATGCACCCAGCGATGGTGCAAGCTCCTTTACAGCATTAACCATCATACTCAGATACCCAACCTGCTCCATGAGCGCCACTATGAGCAGCGATAAAAACACGATAAATATTATTCTCCAGAAACTCCATTGTGCTAAGTCTCCTAGCACAGCGCTCCAGCTTGCACCTAACACACCTAGCAAAAATAAAGCACCCATGAATATTGCTATGGCAATATTAACTTTAAATCTGGGTAAGAGTATGATTATGAGTATGGAGGTGAGTATTACGCCAAATGCAAGGTTTGTGTCCATTGCATAGGTTAATCTCGCGGCATTATAAATAATTTGCATCTCGATGCATTAATTAGCATTTCGAGGAAATCTAATATAATTTGTTGTCATGCTTAGCTTGGTGGTACTATGGGTTTGACTTTAACCGAGAAGATTCTGGCAGAAAAGGCGGGCAAGAAAGAAGTTTCTCCAGGCGAGATAGTGACTGTAGAGCCCACGTGGGTGCTGAGCCATGACAACTCTGCAGCTATACTTCTAAAATTCAAAAAAACAGGTGTGGAGAGAGTATGGGACCCGAAAAAGATAGTAATTATTCTTGACCACACTGTGCCTGCGCCCAACGCTGAGTATGCAAACAACCACAAGAGCATACGCACATTTGTGAAAGAGCAGGGCATTGAAAATTTTTGGGAGATTAATACGGGTATATGTCATCAAGTCATGGCTGAGAAAGGCTACGACTTGCCCGGTGCGGTCATAGTTGGCGCAGATTCGCACACAACTACGCCGGGTGCATTTGGAGCGTTTGCCGCGGGCATTGGCAGAAGCGAAGTAGCTGCAATATGGGCTACTGGCAAGATATGGCTTCGCGTCCCTGAAAGCTACGAGATAACCGTGACAGGAAAATTGCCAAAGGGTGTGTTTGCAAAGGATTTAGCATTGCATATAGTCGGAGATGTGACTGCTGGCGGTGCTGTTTATAAGGCTGTAGAATTCAAAGGCGAGACTATAGAATCTCTGAGCATAGCATCGAGA
>JALULR010000118.1:7264-10001 GCA_027056155.1 DHVE2 group archaeon | reverse complement strand
GTCATAGACTTTCTTGTAGATGGGTATGCCAATCTTTTCTCTGGTTTCCACGGTGAGATGTCCTTTCTCGCCATGCACCCAAATCCTATCAAAATCAGGATGCTTCTTTGCATTTCTCAGCTCGTCAAGCATTATTTTCATGTTTTTCTTAAACTCGTTGGCGTCTCCAAATGCGCCGGGGTCTATTGCCATTATGAAATGCCCCACATCGCTGTGCTTGTCACTCGTGCCGCCAACGTGCCTGCTCCATGTAGCGCCCATTAGCACTCCGCTCAATATGTCAACTAGCACGCCAAGTCCATATCCTTTGTGCCCCCCAAGCTTCTCTCCGAGCCCGCCTAGCGGCAATATAGTACCTTTCGGACTCAAAATATCGTGCGGGTTTGTTATGATTTTTCCGTTCTCAGTGCTAATTGCCCAGCCTTCGGGTACATCTTTGTCTTTTCTCCGATACACTTCTATTTTTCCGCTTGGCACCACGCTAGTTGCCATATCTAAAAGAAACGGCTTTTCCCCCTCAACAGGTGCGCTTAGGGATATGGGATTTGTGCCTACAAACTTCTCCATTGCGCCAGTATGTGCCACAAGTGGCCTAGATGTGGTCATGCTAACTCCGACTAAGCCTTCGAGCGCAATATTGTACGCGTAGTAACCGGCGATTCCGTAATGATTGCTATTTTTCACACCCACAATGCCTATTCCACTCTTCTTTGCCTTATCTATGGCAAGTCGCATTGCTTTGTGTGCTACCACTTGCCCCAGTGCCTCATCCCCATCGAGCACTGCATACACAGGAGATTCTTTAACTATCTTTATGTCTGGGTTTATTTTCACACCTCCAGCCTTTATGCCGTCTACGTATCTCTTTAGTCTCTGTACCCCGTGGCTCTCAACGCCCCGCATATCAGCCATGACAAGGTTGTCTGCTACAATACCTGCGTCCTCCTCGGGCACTCCGAGTGCTACAAAAACCTCTTTCACAACTCGGAAAAGCTCGTTCTTTGGCACTCTCACATACTCATTTTCATCAACTTTTACTTTCTCGAACATGATTAGGAGATGATTTAGGCTTATAAAAATATTTCCTCATGCCTAAAAATTTCGTGCAGTGGAAATAATTAAATATGTGTTTATGTAATTACTATGTAATGCATTTGAAGGTTCAGGAGAAGATACTGCTCCACCTTTACGATTACCGCAAATATGATGGGCGGTACGAGTACCCAGTTGAGATGACCCAACAGGGAATTGCCAAGTCGGTGGGTATATCAGTAACCCATGTTCCGCGAAACATTAAAAAGTTAATTGAGGAGGAGCTTATCTACTCAAAAAAGGGGCACGTGAGCGGCAAGAAAAAGCGAGTTACTGTGTATTTGCTTACTTCGCAGGGCATATCAGTGGCTAAAGAGATAATAGAGAGCATAGAATCCCAAAACATCGAGATTAACGGCGTTAAAATAAATCTCGGCGAGCTGAAAAAGCGGCTTAACATGCATTATTTAGAGCTTTTAAACAAGATTGATAGAGGCGAGCTCGATGAGAAGTATTTGTCTATGAAAGAGCGAATAATATTCAAAGAAGTAAATATGCGCAGCGAATTTTTTATTGACCGTGCAGGAGAGCTCGAAGTTATGAAAAAATGGTATGCAGAAGGCAAGTTTTTGAGCATAGTGGGAGGTCAGGGCTCGGGCAAAACTAGCTTGGTAAATAAGTTTTTAGAAGAGCAAGTTCCCACAGAGAATATAATCTGGTTTAATCTCTACCCGGGCAGGAAATGGGCAAATATCAAGGAGGTATTTCACACTCTATTTGGAGGCATTGATGTCCTCACTATACTGAAAAAATATCCTACATTGCTAATATTCGATTCGTACTTTGATGTTGATGATGAGTTTGTAAGCGCTTTGCAGTCGTTGGTTCATGAAGAGCTCAATGCAAGCAAAATTATAGTCATCATGCGCAACGACACCCCATATTACAATCGATTCTACACGCTTGCAGATATCGCTGAACAGCGTGTGGTTGAGATTCGCCTAGAAGGATTGCCCTATGAGCATGCTAGAGAAATACTCAAAGATGTAAAAGAAAGTGCTTTTAAAAGGATATATCAATTATCCAAGGGAAATCCGCGCATACTGGTAGCTCTTAAAAACGGTACTATTGACACTATGAGCATACCCTTGCCACCGGACCAGATTCATTTGCTAAAATATTTGGCATCACAGAAGATTTAACAAAATTTAGCAAAACAGTTATATTTCTTTTTAATATGAACCACTGCCCGCCCGGCTGGCATTTCCTGAGCTATGAGGGAAATCCCCGCAAGCGGGTAATACTCTCACTTTGAGCTTGCGAAACGATTTAATACCTTTCGGCAATTGTATTATGTATGCTTGAAGTTGAGCTTAACGCTTTAAAATTTAGAAACCCGCTGATTTTGGCATCGGGCATACTTGATGAGTCCGGTGCTACAATGCTTCGGGTGGCGCAGAGTGGTGCTGGTGGGATAGTCACCAAGTCCATTGGCTTGGAGCCCAGGGCGGGGTATCCTAATCCCGTAGTTTACGAGCTTCCGGATATGCAGGGCATAATAAATGCGGTGGGACTCGCGAATCCCGGCATTGAAAATTATGAGGAAGAGCTCCGTATCGCAAAGCGTGGCAATGTACCTATTATAGGAAGCATATTTGGAGCGAGCACCGAAGAATTTGTATATTTGGCAAAGAAGATGGAAAAG
>JALULR010000118.1:0-7254 GCA_027056155.1 DHVE2 group archaeon | reverse complement strand
CGGACGCAATAGAGCTAAATCTCTCCTGTCCACATGCAAAGGGGCTTGGCATGGAGGTGGGCGTGGATTTAGCACTAGTTGAAGACATTGTCTCGGGAGTGAAAAGCAGTGTAAGCGTGCCGGTGTGGGCAAAGCTCACGCCTAACACGCATGCGCTTTTAAGCATTGCAGAAGCGGCAGAGAAGGCCGATGCTTATGTTTTAATCAACACGGTACGAGGCATGGCTATAGATATAGACGCGAGAATGCCTGTGCTCAGCAACAAATATGGCGGCTTATCTGGGCCATGTATAAAGCCGGTGGGGTTGCGCGCAGTTTATGAAGTAAAGGCAAACATTGACAAGCCCATAGTGGGTGTGGGTGGCATAGTATCGGGAAGAGACGCATTAGAGTACATCATGGCCGGTGCAAGTGCCGTAGAGCTAGGCACTGCGGTTTATTATCACGGAATAGAGGTATTTAGCAAGGTTGCAGAGGAGATGAGGGCATGGCTATTGGCGAACAAAATCGAAAACATTGCCGAGCTTGTTGGCTCAGCGCAGAGGCGATAGCTATGTATAGGGTAGTGAAAATTCAAAAAGTGCTTGATGAGGCGAAAGGAATAAAAACGTTTTTGTTTGAAGATTCAAGCGAGCCCACACCGGGACAGTTTTATATGGTTTGGCTTCCCGGAATAGACGAGTTTCCCATGAGCATATCCTACATTGGTGCGCTAAAGGGTTTTACAGTGAAAAAGATAGGGTACGGCACATCTAAAATGCATGAGCTTAGCTCTGGGGCTAAGTTGTGGATACGCGGTCCATACGGAAAGGGCTTTAACTATGTTAAGGGCAAAGCACTGGTAGTCGGCGGAGGTAGTGGCATGGCAACTCTTGCTCCGCTCATAGAAAGATTAGATGCACCGGACATTGTAATTGGCGCCAGAACTAAGGCAGATCTCTTGTTTGTAGAGCGCTTTAAAGATTTAGCACCATATATCTCTACTGATGACGGCTCGGCAGGCTTTCATGGCTACGCTCCGCAGTTAGCCGAGCAGCTTGTGAATGAAAATAAATACGATATAATATACGCCTGCGGTCCAGAGCTAATGCTCAAACCTTTAATTGAGCTTGCTAAAAGGAGGCATATTGAGATACAAGCATCTCTAGAACGCCTCATGAAATGCGGCATAGGTATTTGCGATTCGTGCAGCATCAATGGCTATCGAGTTTGCGTTGATGGTCCTGTATTCTCAACGCAGGTTCTTTTTAATATGCGTGACTTAGGCAAGGTGCGGAGAGATGCATCTGGAAACAAGGAGGTTTTATCTTGAGTCATGTTATTTTTGTTAAGAACTTGGAGAAATGGTACGGAAAAAAGCATGTGCTAAAGGGATTAGAACTGGAAATTGGACAAGGCGAGATATTTGCGTTGCTGGGCCCCAACGGTGCTGGCAAAACCACACTAATTAAGATTTTAACAGGACAGACCACCGCGCATGGTACGGTGAGAGTTGCCGGCGTAAATCCGCTAAAATCTCCAATAAAGGCTAGGGTAAATGTTGGCATCGTACCCGAAAGTGAGAGCGTGCCAAATTATCTCACCGTGGAAGAATACCTTGCATTTGTTGCCGAGCTTCGTGGTCTTGACCGAAAAGTGGTAGAAGCTAGCATAACAAAGTTTGATTTGGGCTCTTATAGACGCACTATCTGCCGCAACTTGTCCAAGGGCACTAAGCAGAGGCTCATGTTTGCAGCAGCGCTGATGCACGAGCCAAAAATATTGTTTTTAGACGAGCCATTTATAAATTTAGACCCCGTGTATCAGCGAGTGATGCGTGGTGTGATTGAAGATTATATCAATGCAGGTGGCACTATATTCATGGCCACACATATCCTCGAGATGGCTTCTAAGTTATGCACCCGGGTGGGTATAATCAAAGATGGCAAAATTGTTAAAATTGTGGAAGAGCTGGATAACTTAGAAGAGCTGTTTTTAAAGGAGGTTGGCTATGCTCAAGTACTTCCTCATTGAAGAGTACCGCCGCCACCTAGCAATGGCCAAAAAATATTCTCTTTTTGTTTTTCCACTGTATATTATGTTTTTTACCGTGCTTGGAGGTATGTTTGTAGATGAAGTATTTGCGGTCATGCCTTATCGTGCTTTTATATTGGTCACTTTGATAAGCACATTAATATACGGGTTTGGCGTGGGCTCTTTCGAGTTTTTAGGCAGAACCATGGAAAAATTCACCCTTGTAAATACCTTTTCAATTTTGCCCATATCTGCGAAAAAGACCTATTTTTACGCGTTTCTGCGTGATGCAATATACTATACCCTTCTGTTCATCTTGCCCATGTACGCAGGTTTGCTTATAGCTTCTGCGTTCTCACACATTACCGTACTTCAGGTATCTGTGTTTGCACTATCTGTATTGGGCTCTGTGTTCATTGGCTATTCTCTAGCATATACTTCATTTGCGCTTTACACGCGCTCTAAGCCAGTATATATAGGATATATAATTTTGGTATTTATGTATCTTGTGCTCGCATACTTAGGCATAGCACCTCTTTTTACAGCGGAGTTCCAATTTACAAAAAACACTATTTATCTCGCTCTTGCATTTTTAGTCATTGCGATTTTTTCAGCTTTGGGCTACTTGCTTACTGTGGAAGAGCAAGCTACCGTACAAAAACAGCATAAAGCTGCGTTTGATTCTTATTTAAAGAGATTTAAAGATGCCCTACTTGCAAAGGAGATGCTCGATGTAATACGCGGCGGAATACTATTAAAATCCACACTCACTTACTTTCTCCCGATGATACTCCTCTTCATATTTGTGCGGGTTTTGAGCAAGATTTCATCGAGCAATGTTTATACTCCTCTATCCCTTACTGTTATGCTATCTATATTTTCAACGGTGGTTTATAGCTGGCTTACTATCATGGACGATTATCGGTACATGGCTTTGCTCCCGCTTTCGCCGTGGGGCATAATTAAGACGCATATGAAGGCGCATGTTATCATAGTTTCAATAGTCTCCGTGCCCATTATTATATATTTAAATCTGAGTTCTCTGAGTTTGCTACTTCCCGCTTTTGCGCTATTCTATCTCAATGTTGCATATCTGTTGTCGATAACGGCATATCTGGCCGGATACAGGGTAACTAGTATGTTATTTGACCCAGAAATTGTGATAAAGTTTAGCTTGTATAGCGTGGTGCCGGGTATAATTCTGACAATATCTAGCTTGAACCTAGGCATGCTTAACACAGCGATAATAATAGGCACCGCTGCTGCAATGTTAGCAATAGCATGGGTAAGTGTTAAAAGAGCAAAGAAAAAATGGATATATTACGATTAGTCTTTTTTCTCTCGGTTAAATACAAAGTACAGTGCAAATATAGATAGCACAATGATAGTTATTATAGTATACCCACCATATTGGTCCCAAAACTTCTCTTGCACTGTGCCGGGGTGGTCGCTAGGGTCTCCGGGATATGTACCCGCGTTAAGTTCTTCGATATTTGAGTATCCATCGCGGTCAGAGTCTTTATTGTATATGGATTCCAACGAATCACCTACCAGCTTTGGGAAATTGGTATTAAACTCTTTGGAAGTGTGCGTTTCCATAGCTCTCACAAAGTCTAGACCAAATGGATTGAGGCCTTTGAGTGATTTATCGAAAAACAGGTATTTGATTTTCTTGCCCCAGCTAAAGTTGTGAATCATGCCTTCTACTATGGGAAATATGGTATCTGCCCACACCTTGCCAGATATGTTTTCGCTAACCCCGTCTGAAAAATATACCGTCACATTAGGGTATATACTTTTCTGTCCGCTCACAGGCAGCGCTTGCGTATTGGCAAGGGAAACAAACATTAGCGAGATTACCAGTATCACTGCAATGGATATCCTTCTCATCTTGTTGGAGGAAGAAGACAGAGTATTTAAAATTTATGAGCACAAAAGAAAAAAGAGGAGTTGCGAGCTCATTTTTTCTTGACCCATATTACTGCCACCACTGCGATTATAATCACTATGCCTATCACTGTTGCAATCAAGACTTCGTTGCTTATGCCACCATTTCCACTACCATTACCATTGTTATCTGAGTTTGTTGAGCTTCCACTGCCTCCTTGGCTCGGTGCCGCTGCCACGCTTTCTATATCAATGCTATGCTCTGAGAAATGAGGAATATACACGATTATAGTGAGCTCGGTGCTGCCATTTATTACTGCATACTTGCCGCTAGACCCCCCAGCAAATACTCCCGTGCTGCTATCCATTTTGAGTTTCTGCCCATCTATTTTTACTATGAGTGTATGGTTTGCATCATATTGTATGTCATTCTTATCAATGGTGAGCATCAGTACTTTGCCCTCGTGGCTCTGTGCCTGCACCTCTACCTGTATGTGATTATCCTTGTTAATTTTGAGCTGTGCCTTAAATCCGTATGTGTAGTTCATAAAGTCGTGGTTGTTTCTGTTTATTATTAGCTGCCCGCCCATCTTGCCGTCAGCAATTGCGTTCATTATCATTTTGCGCATTTGCTTGCTAAAATGCCATGCGTTTGTGAGCATGAATATCGCACTTCCGCCACTGTACGAGTAGTTTCCAAATTCGTAGTTGTAAGTTCCTAGCTTGACCTTAATTTCATTTTGATTTACTGCCGCTTCGCCAGAGTAGATTAGCATGCCGTCGATATTGCCCGTTAGCTCAATTGTGTGGTTTCCTATGATTTGAGCATTTATCCCCGATGTTAGAGTATATGTAATTGTATCTCGACCATGCACGATTATTTGAAACACACCTGCTGGATTATCATGCACATGAATGAATCTCCACATGGTATTGATTCCCGGGTTGTTGCTCCAGTTAAAAGATGTACCCATGCCATAGTACCATAGCATCGGGCCTTTTACGTTTATTGTGCCTTTTGTTTGGTTTTCATAGCTTACTTGCTTAAATATCATGGTATTGTTTACTTCGTAGTTGCTCAATTCTCCCGTTTGCTCGTTAATGTTAAAGTTTACAAATTTTCCTTCTGCTACGCCGCTTGAATAGCTAAAATTCCCAATGCTCATGTACCCTCCTGAATACATGCCATGCTCACCATTAGCACTCGCTGCAGTAGAGAATAATCCCAGTGCCATTATAAGCACTACTCCTGCTATTATTGCCTTATTCATAATTTATCACCATGCATAATACAGAGGTTCTAGTATATCACATTTGTGGCACACATGTGTGGCATAGTTCGCATTTGTGGTATCTCCATCTCTCTTGCTCATTTCTCGGTTTTTATAATACTATTGTTAGCATGACTGCAAGATGTAGACAAAGAAAAATTTTATAGAAGAATGAGATTACACGGTATGAAGTACTTCACCATGGACGATTTTCCGCTGCGGGGCAAGACGGTGTTTGTACGTGTAGATATCAACTCGCCTCTGGACCCTGAGTCTGGTTCAATACTTGATTATTCACGATTTGAAGCACATTTGCACACTTTGCGAGAGCTGAAAAATAGCAAGGTGGTCATTATAGCGCATCAAAGCAGGCCCGGAAAGCGTGATTTTGTTAGTTTAAGAGCTCATGCCAAGGTATTCTCGAGGTTGCTGCGTAGAAACGTGCGCTTTGTTGAAGATTTGTTTGGGGAGCATGCTAGAAGAGAAATTGAGCACATGAAAAACGGTGAGTTCATATTATTAGAAAATACCCGATTTTACGCTGAGGAATACTGCTTAAAAAAGGGTGACCCGGCTAAAACGCACATTGTAAAAAACCTAGCGCCTCTTGGAGATTACTTTATCAACGATGCGTTTGCAGCGGCTCATCGAGCCCAGCCGTCGTTGGTGGGGTTTGCTAGAAGCATGCCCATGCTCGCAGGGCGCTTAATGGATAGGGAAATACGCATGCTTTCAAAGTTTATGGAGATGAAAGAGCGTCCTAAAATTGCGGTTTTCGGAGGTGCAAAGGCTGAAGACTCAATAAAGGTTATGAAGAGCTTTTTGAAGGATAATATAGTGGATAAGGTTCTCACTGGCGGAGTGGTGGCTTACTTCTTTCTCCTTGCGCAGGGTTATGAGCTTGGCGCAAAGAACATGGAGTTTTTGAATAAGGAGTTTGGAGATTACACATACTATGTTAAAGAAGCCCGCACGCTCCTCAATGAATATGGTGACAAGATAGAGATACCTATAGATGTTGTAATTAACTACAACGGCGCACGAAAAGCTCTGCGCATTGACGAGCTACCCACTGCTCATCCTATATATGATATAGGCCTAGATACTGCGGTGAAGTACATGAATATCGCTGACAAGGCAAAGGGTATAGTGCTAAATGGGCCAATGGGCGTATTTGAAATACCAGAGTTTGAAGTGGGCACTTTTGAGGTATATAGAGGAATTGCCGAATCTCCTGCATTTAAAGTTGCTGGAGGTGGCCATACCATTGCAGCACTTGAGAAATATGGCATGAAAAATCGCTTTGAGCACGTTAGCACTGGTGGCGGTTCGCTCATAACATTCCTTTCTGGCGGAGATATGCCCGTGCTAAATGCACTTACAGACTCCTATAATTTATTTACAGAGTAACTCAAAAAAT
The DNA here is from genome assembly GCA_027056155.1 of DHVE2 group archaeon. Taxonomy (GTDB): domain Archaea; phylum Thermoplasmatota; class Thermoplasmata; order Thermoplasmatales; family Aciduliprofundaceae; genus JAADDK01. Next base: position 663 of record JALULR010000118.1, on the reverse strand, counting down.
TCTCTTCGCTTTAAAATAATAAATCATCACCACAGCAATTACAAGCATAAGTGCGAGAGCGTAGTAATAACCATATTCCCAGTAAAGCTCTGGCATGTTTCTAAAGTTCATACCGTATATGCCTGCAATTAAAGTAAGAGGCATCATTATTGTTGCTATCACAGTTAGTATTTTCATTACATCGTTCATCTTTGCAGTTAGCGTGTTTTGCATAAGCTGAATGGCCGTGGTGGCGGCATCTACGAGGTACTCTACTATTTCTATCATCTCGTTAACATCTCTGAGTATGCGATGCATCTCGTCAGTTTCGTATTTTTTGTCTATTGCTCCCTCTACAATGTTGCGCAATCTTAGGTAATCTCTGTGCACGTAAAACAGATTTTTCTTGATTTGAAGTATGTTTCTTAGCAATGCGCTAGAGTATTCGTGTATCGATGCATTTTGCAATTTTTCTACTTTCTCTTCGAGCTTTTCTAGGGTTCGATATTCGTTTTGAATTACGCACCATGTTATCTGGCCAAGAGAATCTCTCCTTGTGAGCAAATTTTTTATTTTCTCGATAACGTACTCAGAGCTTTTAATTGTGATTTTCTCATCTTCCTGTGTAATGCTTATGGATTTTTGCAGAAACTCTTTATCGTAAAAGTGCAATCTTAATATAAC
>JALULR010000117.1 GCA_027056155.1 DHVE2 group archaeon | reverse complement strand
ATTAAGCCATCGAGTATGTGCTTTCTCTCTCTCGCTTTATTAAGTCGGAACTGCGACTTACGAATTAGCACGGTCATGCGGTGCTTTATGTACTCTTGCATTAGCTCTTTTAAATTTAAGATTTTGGGCACGCCATCGACGAGCACCAAGTTTATTATGCCGTAGGTTACTTCTAGCTCCGTATGCTCCATTAGCTGGTTTACAACAACCTCGGGATTGAAATCTCTCTTAACTTTTATTAAAATTCTTATCCCTTCACGGTCGCTCTCATCTTTCAAGTCCGATATCCCCTGTATTTTGTCTTCTCGAGCGAGCGCAGCTATCTTCTTTAATATATTGCTCTTGTTGAGCCCGTAGGGTATCTCGTGTATAATTATGTTTTTCCCATCTATCTCGTACTTTGCGGTGATTTTTATTTTGCCTCTGCCAGTGGTATATGCTTCTACAAGCCCGCCATATCCGATTACTTTGCCTCCTGTGGGAAAATCAGGGCCTTTTACAAATTTCAGAAGCTCGGGGACATTCGCTTCTGGGTTATCAATTAAATATACCATAGCGTCGATTATCTCGGCTAGATTATGTGGTGGCATGTTAGTTGCCATGCCCACGGCAATTCCGCTTGAACCGTTAATTAGGAGATTTGGCACCATGGAAGGGAGAACTACGGGCTCTTTGAGCGTGCCATCAAAGTTGGGCATGAAGTCTACAGTATCCATGTCAATGTCGCGAAGCATCTCTTCTGCGATTTTTGATAGTCTGGCTTCTGTGTACCTCATCGCCGCAGGAGCGTCGCCGTCTATGGAGCCGAAATTACCCTGGCCATCAACGAGCATATAACGAAGAGAGAAATCTTGTGCCATTCTTGCAAGGGTATTGTAAATTGCTTGGTCGCCGTGTGGGTGATACTTACCCATGACCTCTCCTACAATTCTTGCACTTTTCTTGTACGGTTTATTGTGGTATAATCCTAGTTGATACATGCCGTAAAGAATGCGCCTATGCACGGGCTTAAGTCCGTCTCTAACATCAGGTATAGCGCGTGAAACAATAACGCTCATTGCGTAATCTAGGTACGAGTTTTTCATCTCTTCATCTATGGCTCTTTCAAGAATCTTCATATTAGCGTAAATGTAGGATTTTATTTATTCCTTTCCCATGTTTTGGTTTTTACAGCTATTTTTTTAGGGTCAATAACGCGATGGAAGGAAAATCTTTATATTTTTAGTTGTTTTAATCCCATAAGTAGAGGTGATTTTATGAAGTCGCTGGTAAAAGAGGTACTATCGCAGGCAGCTGTGCCTGAAGAGGCGCCGAGAGAGGTTAGTGTATCATCTGATGACGATCAGGAGCTATTGGAGCTTTTGAAGAAGTTAAAGACAAATATAAAAGTGGTAGGTTGCGGGGGTGCAGGAAGCAATACCATAAACAGAATGATGGACGAGGGTATAAATGATGTTGAGCTTATCGCAGCCAACACCGATGCACAGCATCTTTTAATCACGCATGCAAACCGCAAAGTGCTCCTTGGGAAGCGCATAACTCGCGGATTGGGTGCAGGAGCTTTGCCACAGGTTGGGGAGGAAGCAGCTAGAGAGGTGGAAGACCGAATTAGAGAGCTTTTGCAGGGTGCTGACATTGTATTTGTAACTTGCGGATTAGGTGGTGGCACGGGTACAGGAAGCTCTCATGTGGTGGCCCAGATTGCAAAAGAGCTAGGTGCATTAACAATTGCTGTATGCACTTTACCTTTTAAGGCAGAGGGTATAATGCGCTGGGAAAATGCGATGTGGGGACTTGATAAACTAAAAGAGACTGTGGATACTGTGATTACTATACCCAACGATAGGCTCTTAGACTTAGTGCCTAGGTTGCCTTTAAATCTCGCATTCAAAGTTGCAGATGAGCTTTTAATGAGGGCGATAAAGGGTATTGCAGAGATGATAACCAAGCCCGGACTTGTGAATTTGGATTTCAATGACCTCAAGACCATAATGAAGGGTGGCGGTGTGGCCATGATAGGAATGGGCGAGAGTGATTCAGAGAACCGTGCTGAAGATGCAATCAAGGAGGCCATAAGCTCGCCACTTATTGAGGCGGACATAAGCGAAGCGTCTGGAGCGCTAATTGATGTGGTGGGCGGAGAGAACATGACTGTAAAAGAGGCGGAGAGTGTTGCTGAGTATGTGCAGGCACAGATAAGCGATGGTGCTAGAATTATCTGGGGTGCATCTATAGACCCTACCCTTGGCAATGGGATACGCGTCATGGTGGTTATTACTGGTGTAAAATCTCCGTACATACATGGCCGTGAGACTCTAAAATCGAGAGATATTGATGTGATAAGGTGAGCCAATGAAGATTCTAGATAAGAGTGCGGAAGTTCAGCGTAACATAGAGCGGAAATTTTCAAGGATTGGTAAGGGTAAGTACTCTAGAATTTTAAAGATGGCTAGGAAGCCCACCCGTGATGAGTATTCAAAGGTTGTTACCATCACCGGGCTAGGTATAATACTAGTTGGTGGTGTAGGCTTTGCCATATACATGATTCTTCAGGTGTATCTGAAGATACCTAAATGAGGGATAGAAATGTTAGATATTGACATCAATGAGACGAGTTTTCGCATTCCCGCCGGCAGGCCTGCTGAGGTAGTTCTCATCTTAAAGAACAGAGGCAATAAAAAAGTAAGTGCAAAGCTTAGAATTGCTCCGCAGTTTTCTATGAGCAACACGGAACTAGAATGGAGAATAGATATAGTTGGCTTAGGAAAAGATAAAGAGAGTATACTTTTTAGTGGGGCAGAGCTCAAGCCTGTGGAATACAGCGTAGATGTTTCTAAGCAGAAAAACAAAGAGCTTTTCTTGGAAATATATCCACCAAAGGCGTCGGAGATAGGAGATCATGCAGTCTTTAAGTTTAGTGTGGAAGAGGAGGTGCTTTGGGAGCGAGATGTGGACATTACTGTGGAGAGTGCGATAGTTGCAATAAAGACGCAGATAGGCCAAGAAATCAAGGTGGCTAGAGACCTTGGAATGAGTGCAAAGGTAAAGGGCTGGACGGAGATATTTGCGGTACTTGCTCCGTATAATCTGAAAGGCTATGTTTTAGTTGAAACATCTCGGCCGGACAAAGTACTTTCTGTGATAAGAGGCATAAGAGGTGCCAAAGGTGTGGTGCGTGGTGAGATGAAAATAGAAGATGTACGGCATTATCTCACGCCGACACCTACAATAACCACGATATCTAAAGGGGATATCGTTGAGCTTGTAAGTGGCCCGTTCAAGGGAGAGCATGCGCGGGTAATAGATTTAGATGAATCTAAGAACGAGATAACGGTAGAATTGTTTGAGGCAATGGTACCCATACCAATAACCGTTAAGGCAGAAGCGGTAAGATTAATAGAAAGAGGTGAAGATAATGGGACAAGCAGTTGAAGTACTTGTAGAAGGTGGAAAGGCAACTCCGGGACCTCCACTCGGCCCAGCTTTGGGGCCTATGGGAGTAAATGTTGCGCAGGTTGTGAAAGTAATTAACGAGAAAACAAAGGCTTATGCAGGAATGCAGGTGCCAGTTAAAGTGGAAGTGGACCCTAAAACACGGGAGTTTACTGTTAGTGTGGGAACCCCGCCCACCTCTGCTCTAATTAAGAAGGAGCTAGGTGTGGAAAAGGGCGGAAGCAAGCGCGGTGATGTTGTGGGTGATTTGAGCATTGAGCAAATCACTAAAATTGCAAGAATGAAGCACGATAATACTCTTGCCTATGATTTAAGAGGTACCGCGCTTGAGGTGCTTGGCACTTGCGTATCCATGGGCGTGACAGTGGAAGGAAAAGACCCAAGAGAAGTGCAAAAGCTTATAAAGGAGAATGAAATCACCATTCCAGAAGAATAAAAGCTTGTAGGAGAGCGTAGCCGCTCGTGGACTACAAGGAGGTGTTCATTTGCGCGATTCAATAATAAAGGCTGTTCAGGAAGCTATGGAAAAATCGAAGGAGCGAAAGTTCAGAGAGAGTGTAGATTTGGCAATTAATTTAAAAGATGTTGATTTGAGCATTCCAAAGAATAGAATAAATGAGGAAGTAATTTTGCCAAAGGGAAGGGGTAAGGAGATAAAGGTAGCTGTTTTTGGCTCAGGAGAGACGGCTTTAAAGGCAAAAGAGTGTGCTGATTTGGTTATACCTCCAGAGGAGATTGATAAGCTAGCGGAGAACAAGAGACACGCTAGGAAGATTGCCAATGAATACGATTTCTTCGTGGCAGAGGCGCCGTTGATGGGTAATATTGGTAAGGTTCTTGGTGTTATATTGGGTCCAAGAGGAAAGATGCCAAAGCCCATACCACCCGGCGGAGATCCCTGTCCAATGGTGAGAAATTTAAAGAAAACTGTAAGAATGAGAAGCAGAGACAAGAGGACATTCCATGTGGCAGTGGGTACAAAAGACATGGCACCAGAGGAGATTGCCACCAATGTGGAAGAGGTTATAAAGAGGCTTGAGCACAAGCTTGAGCGTGGGCTTCAGAACATAGATACTTTGTACATAAAGACCACGATGGGTCCCGCGGTCAAGATTAAGCTGAGGTGATGGAGAATGGCACATGTTGCACCATGGAAAAAGGAGTTTGTGCGTAATATTAAAGAGCTTATTTCAAAGTACCCAGTAGTGGGTTTAGTTAATATTAATAACATTCCTGCACCGCAAATGCAGAAGATGAGGGCGAGTCTAAAGCAAAATTCTGTGTTTATTGTTGGTAAGAATCGCCTCATTAAGCTAGCTCTTTCAGAAGTGGAAAAAGAGAACTTACACGAGCTTGCTAATTATATAGATGGTCAGACGGGAATAATATTCACAGATATAGATGCGTTTAAGCTTGTTAAAATGTTAGATGCAAGTAAAACTAAAGCGCCTGCAAAGGGTGGTGAGATTGCTCCTGATGATATTGTGGTTCATGAGGGCGATACTCCATTTAAGCCAGGTCCAATAATAGGTGAGCTTCAGAAAGTGGGCATTCCTGCGGCTATTCAAAAGGGTAAAATAATTGTTAGAAAAGATACAACAGTGGTAAAGAAGGGAGAGGTAATTAGCAGGGACCTTGCCCAAGTTCTTACAAAGCTAGAGATTTACCCACTTACCGTGGGACTTGATTTAAGAGCCGCGTATGAAGATGGAATGGTCTTTCCAAAAGAGGTACTTGAGGTTGATACCGAGAAGGTATACGGTGACCTTCTAAATGCAATACAGAGCGGTATCAACTTAAGCGTAAATGCTGCGTTCCCAACGCCCATTACTGTGCCAATAATGATTGCAAATGCGCATATGAAGGCGCTTAATCTAGCGGTCAATGCGGGTGTAGTAAATAGAGATACGGTTGAACTGTTACTGTCAAAAGCCTATGGAGAGATGCTTGCTGTAGCCTCGAAGCTAGCTGATGGGCTAGATGATGAACTGAAAAGTTTAATAACTACACAGCATGCAGAACCAAAAGAAGAAAAAGAAGAAGAGAAGAAAGAGGAAGAAAAGCAGCAGGAGGAAGAGGAAAATAAAGAAGAAGAGGCCATTGCAGGTCTCGGAAGCTTGTTTGGATAAATAAAAGGAGGTAGTGAAAATGGAATATGTATATAGTGCACTAATCCTGCATTCGCTCGGGAAAGAGATAACGGAAGATGGCATTGAGAACATAATAAAAGCAGCGGGAGCAGAGCCCGATAAAGCGAGAATAAAGGCGCTCGTATCCGCACTTAGCGATGTGGATATAGAAGAAGCTATAAAGACAGCGGCAATAGCACCCGCAGCAGCGGCACCTGTGGCAGCAGCGGCACCTAGTGAGGAAAAGAAAGAGGAAGCGAAAGAAGAGAAGAAAGAGGAAGAAGAGGAAAAGAAGGAAGAAGAGGCCATTGCGGGTCTTGGTGCGCTCTTCGGATAAATCCGGTGAGTGAATGAATAAGGCTCTCGTTTACACGCTGCTATACGGCATACCCGTGGCACTTATTGCTTACGGGTTATGGCAGAACGTACTGGCGTTGATATCGGGAGCCGCTTGGATAGCCACCTCTTTCATTATTTTTGAGCTTCCAAAAGCTAACTATGAATAATTTACAATTTTATCTCCATAGTAATGTAAAGATTCTACAGCTATGCCGCTTTTTTCTTGTACCATAGTCTCACCGTCCATTTTTGCTATGCCTATTGCTAGTGGCTTTCTGTATTTTATGTCACGTATAACTACACAGTCTCCCTCTTTAATGTTGCGGTCTGCATCAACTATGCCTGCTGCAAAAATATTTGCGCCGTTGAGCACATGCTTTACAGCACCCATGTCAACTATTACATAATTTTCATCGTACTCTCTATTTAATAATAGAAGCACCGTTGGATAATATATGCCCTCTCTCTCAAAGTATGCGGGCGTACCATCAACCAATACTAAATTAATATCATCTTCTACCATCTCAAATTTACCATCTACCCATATATCCATGGCAATCTTATTTTTTATATCCTTTATCTTTTTCTTGCTTAGGTGGTACCTTCTCATCTTTTATCACCTTATTTTCATCTTCTCTAATTAGCGTATCTTCTAGTGGAAGCTCCATGCCAAGTCCGATGGCAATATTGTAATATTTTCGAGCTTTTTTTAAATCTCCTTTTATTTCATAGAGTCTGCCCATAAAATAGTATGCTTCAGGGGTGTTAATATGTGAGAAAATTTTCTCTGCCTCATCGTATTTTTCGTAGTCTAAAAGCACAGAGCCCACTCTCATACAAAACTCGTGCTCACCGCAATTATTAGAGTCAAACTCTTTCTTGCCCTGTAAAAACTCTATAAACTCACGCTCTCTTTGATACCCTTTTCCCTCAATAGAATCAAGCTCTTTATACGCATCATCTAATCTATGCAAAGCTTCGAGAGCTAAAGCGCGTATAAATTTCAACTTTTTGCTAGTTCCTTCTATTTTTAATATCTCTTCGTACTTTCCCAGTTTGTATAGTATTCTCGCTTTTAGCTCAGGACTAGAATAATTAAGAGCTTCGTCGTATTTTTTCATCTTTATGTATATCTCGGCTTTCTTCTCATCGCTTTCCGCTTGCTCAAGTGCCTTTTTGTAATAATACATTGCGCGTTCTGGGTAGTTTAGCTCATCGTAGATGATAGCAAGTAAAAGATAGACGCTATCAGGCTCTTCTGGCTCCTTAGCAGCTGCAAGTTTGAGGGATTCTACAGCATCTTCATAACGCCCTAATCTATAGAGACATACAGCCTTCCAGTACCATGTATCTCCGTAATCAGGATTTAGCTCTAATGCTTGCTCTAAAAATTCTAAGGCTTGCTCGGTATGCCCAAGTTCGCAGAGCGCGTGGCCCTTAGCGTGCCATGCATAATCAAATTTTTTGTTTAGACTTAGTGCCTTTTCGTGAAATGGTATTGAGTACTGGTGCATGTGCATTCTATCAAGCGCGTTTCCTATGTTGTTCCATGCAATTTCATAGTTGGGATTTATCGTGACTGCTTTCATAAAATACGGAATGGATACCATATACCTCTTTAAATTATAAAGCGCGTTGCCCATGTTGTTCCATGCGACCTCGTCCATGGGCTCCATCTTAAGCGCTTCCCAGTAATCGCGCACAGCTAGATGCAGCTTTCCTATTGCGTGATAAGTATATGCACGGTTATACCATGCTTGACGGTAGTTTGGATTTAGCTCTATGGCTTTAGAGTAGCAGTCTATAGCCGCGTTCATCTGGTTAAGCGTGAAATATGCAAATCCTTTGTTGTTCCAAGCTTCTGCATTATTTGGGTCTATTTTTAATGCGTTGTTGTAACAATCCATTGCTTTGTCGTAGTTCTCTAGTGCGTAGTATGCGTTGCCCAGTGCGTTCCAGTATTTAGGGTCTTCGCGAATATCTAGGCAGTACTCTAACAGCGATACTGCCGTGCCCACATCGCCGCTATCTAGCAGCACGATGGCAGCCGCATATACCAAGTCAGGGTCATCTTTGTACTTTGTAATGGCATAGCGCAGGGTCTTGCGCATCATTGCCAAGTCCCCAAGTAGCATGTATAAATTGGCCAAGTCTATGTATGCGCCTTTAAGCTCTGGATTTTGGGTAAGTGCAATTTTGTAATGCTCTAATGCATTTTTGTAATCTCTCAGAAATACCAGCGAATTTGCTAAGTTATAATGTGCTGTGGGGTACTCTGGCTCTAGCTCGATAGCTTTCATATAATAATTCACAGCCTCTCTGTGCTTTCCAAGAGAGTCTAAGGCCACTCCGCAGTTATTGTATACGGTAGCATCATCTGTGCCCTGCTCTATCATATTTGAATAAATCTTAAAAGCACCTTCGTAGTCTCCGCGGCGCATATACTCTTCGGCGTCCTCGTTATCCACATATTAGATGATGTTGAAAGCGTAAATAAGCGTTTCTATCTATATATTTTAAACATAGCTGTGCTACCGCGCAAAATAAAATCTTTTTATAATTTTTTAATATCTCCCTTGTGATGGGCATCAGAGAGCTAATTGCGTTGAATGTAATTATAATCATATTATTAGCGGCTATGTACGTATACAGAGTTGAAATTACGCCTGAGAAAATAAGCATTGCAGATTGCCCAGATAACTTGGGAAAATATGTGTCTGTGCAGGGCATAGTTATAAAATACTCGCATGGCGAGGATTACTCCTTTTTTAAGATTAGTGATACCGATTTTGGGCATTTTGTAGGTGTGTTTGCAAATTTTGTAGTTAATGTAAGTGCAGGAGCTACAGTTTTGGCAAAAGGAATACTAATCAAGCATGGCTCTGCTATAGAGTTGCAAGTAGAGAAGCGAGAAAATGTAAAAATCATAAACAACGATTACAAAACTTCTATTCCGGTGCTTTTAGAAAATCCTAGCAACTACGAGAATTTCAAAGTGGAGTTTTACGCTAATGTTAGCTTTGTCAAGGTTTATTATCTAAATTTAAGCGATTCTACGGGCACAGTGAAGGGATATGTATCAAATGGCTATGAGGGTGCGCGAATTGCGTATTTTTGCGGAGAGACGAAGCATGGTAAATTTTACATAGATTTTGTCTCTGATAAATGCCCGCTTGGCTACTCACTAGTTAATATTTCCTCCATTAACGGTGAGCATGGCAGATTATGCGTACATGCGAGAATTTACGATTACGGAATGATCATCTATGCAAAAATGAAGAATTATTCAATCAGAGTGTACTATTCTTCGCCTACCGTGCCCTCTGGTACGGTGGATATTGTTGGCATATTCAAATACGAGCCGAGTATGGGAGAGTACGTAGTATATGCAAGAAATGTTAAATAAACGCACATATTTCCCACATGTATGAATACACGGGCGATAGTTAGTATTGCGGTATTGCTCGCTTTTGCAGCCGGGTTTATGTCCGCTGAGATGTTAAATGATATAGGAAGCAACAATGGCATGCCGGGCGTCAATGTAACCGAGATAAGCTCGAATAACACTACGGTGATGGTTATAAATGACAGGGATTATTTTCCGGTAGTTATCAACAAAATAAACGAAGCGAAGAAAAGCATACATGTGGTAATGTTTGAGATGGTGTGGTCTAATAGCTCTACAACAGATGTTGCCAAGCTTGGCAGTGCGCTTGTTAATGCGAGCCATAGAGGTGTTGATGTGAAGCTCATTTTCGAAGATGGTCATACGCATGGCTTCTCGTTTACCCGACTTCCGTACTATGTTGAGAAATGGTCTAGTTACTTTAAATCTAATGGCATACAGGTAAAGGTTGATTGGAGCAATCAAACCACGCATGACAAGCTTGTGATAATCGACGGTACTATTGTAATTGTGGGCTCTACAAACTGGAGCGATAGCGCACTTGAGTATAATCACGAGGCAGATGCGCTAATTGAGAACAAGGACGTAGCGAGAGAATACGAAAAATATTTTCAAAACAAGAATCCGCTAAAAAACTAGGTTTCAAAGGTACAGATTTTTAAAAAAAAAAAAAAAAGACACAATGTCCTATTT
>JALULR010000116.1:2276-2631 GCA_027056155.1 DHVE2 group archaeon | reverse complement strand
TCCCCGAGGCTGCAAATTCTGCTCTGTCACTCTAAGACCTTTGAGATACATTCCTTTTGAAAAGATAGAGAAAGAGATTCTTGTTAATGTGCGCAATGGCGTGGAAAACGGCATAATCCACAGTGAAGACGTGTTGCTCTACGGTGCAAAGCCACCATCGTACATAATTCCCAACGAAGAGAAACTGATAAAACTGCACAAATTGTTTAAGAAGCACTACAAGAAAATTGTATGGGCTCATGCGAGCTTGGCGGCCATAGTAAAAGGACAACAAGATTCAAAGCTTATGGATAAACTATCAGAGATAATAATCGATGAGCACCAATCTTGGTGGGGCGCCGAAATAGGTGTGGAG
>JALULR010000116.1:0-2266 GCA_027056155.1 DHVE2 group archaeon | reverse complement strand
AATTATAATGCCTCAAAAAGCCAAGCCCTTTGATACAGAAAAATGGCCCGAAATAGTTATCGAAGGGGCCGGCATAATGCAAGATGTGGGCATGGAGCCTGCAATGACCCTCATTGCTGGGCTACCTGAGGAAAACGAAGACGATATCATAAAAACCCTTGAACTAGTGGACGACCTGTGGGATTTCAAGGCAATCATAATGCCCATGTTCTTTGTCCCTATGGGCCTGCTCAAAAACAAAGACTGGTTCCAAGCATACGAGCTTAGCGATATTCACATGGAATTGCTCAAAAGGTGCCTCACTCACGGCATAAGGCAGGGCAGGCGCATTTTGAAGAATTACTTTGAGGAGAAGTGGTACGGTATATTCATGATGCCATTCTACCATGTATTTATCGACCTAATTGAGAGGCAAGCGAAGAAGCATGGATACATAAGCGAGCCGGGCAGCCACAAGGGTAAGAGATTCGGAAAGCTCGACGAGGAAAAAGTTAAAAAAGAGAAAGGAGAGAATGTGGACTGGGACAAGACTTGTAGGTAATTTTAATAATATTTTTTGAAATATGAGCCAATAACCTCCTTATCTTTTAGCTAAAAGAACAGGTATAGTTGTAGACTTGGCTTTGTAAATGAAAAGGAGATTTCTTCACTCTACAGGAAACACATCTGTGGGGAAAAGTAGAAATACCATTTAACCATTAGCTATATAGATGGCAGATAGAGGTAGAGAAAGGTGTAAAACCGGTATTGCGGGGCTTGATAATATTCTCAACGGTGGTATACCTAGAGGAAACACCATACTAATTACCGGCTCTTGCGGTACCGGCAAGACTACCATGAGCCTAGAGTTTCTCGTACATGGCGCGCTCATGGGCGAGAGGAGCATGTACATATCAGTTACAGAGGCTCCTGAAAAACTAGTGGAGAACATGATTACCTATGATTTCTTCGATAAAAAACTAATAGATGATAAAAAACTGTTATTCATAGATTTGCAAGAGATATATGTAAAACTCGGCCTTGAAAAACTTGAATTTACCCTTGAAGATGTGAATATCTTAGTAGAGCAAATTGTCAAAATGGTAAAAGAGCTAGGAATTAAGAGATTAGTTGTGGATTCGATAACCTCAATATGCTATCGCCTCACTTCAAAAGAGGAGATCAGAGAGTTCATACTGCATCTTGGCAAAGAGCTATCGGATTTGGGCTGTACTACAATACTAATATCTGAGCTGTTGCCTTCGGCGCGCGGCTACTCGCAGTACGGTGTAGAGGAAGCGATTGCAGATGGAATCATACTAATGGGCAATCTAGAGCGCAGAGGTGACCTTTTGAGAACCATACAGGTCATTAAAATGAGAGGTACAACGCACTCGCGAGCAAAGTACGTTCTGGATTTAACATCAATAGGAGTGCTAATTGCACCGTTATTAAAAGGCGGCAGTGTAGAGGTGGGCTAAAATGGGTGTAACTGCAAATGTTGTAAGTAAGCTTGAAGAATTGCCATCGGCATCATCTATTGCAATATCAACAGGTGTAAATTCGTATTTTGATGTGCTGCGAGCTGTGGTAGATGTATTTGCCACTCGCCATGACCTATATGTATTCTATGTCACATCTACAATTCCTTCCAAAAATATAGAGAATCTATTCGAGCTTTTGGGCATAGACTCTTCAAGGGTATTTTTTGTTGATACCATCTCTCACTTGATGAAAGAGGCTTCCGCTATGGAAGATAGGTTCTTGTACATAGAAAGCCCCACGATGCTTGAATATATGATGCTTAAAGTGGAATATCTTGCAAGAAAATACAACGACAAGAAAGCAGTGGTAATTTTGGATTCGGTTAATTCAATGTCAATATACAATGGTCCAAAAATCATGTCAGAATTTCTGCATATTCTAGTTACCTCGTTAAGAAGCTGGGACGCGTATATGGTAATAATATCTATGCGCGATCAAAACACAGAAAGTATACATTCAATGCTAAACATGGTATGCGATGAGATTTACGATGTTGAGGAGGGAGAATGATGGAGCTAAAGACTGTATCAATAGGACTTCCGCTTCTGGACCAATCTTTGATGAATGGCGTGCCGGAGGGCTACACTATCCTTTTATCAGGCACGCCTGGCTCGGGAATGGAGCTATATGCAAAGCAGTTAGAGAAGCGTATTGAGAGTATCGCGAGTGTAAAAAAAGCGGAGATTTGGGGGTATCCACGTCAGATAGTTGCTGTTGATATTAACCTTGCAACATTAAGACA
>JALULR010000115.1 GCA_027056155.1 DHVE2 group archaeon | reverse complement strand
ACAGTACGGTGTCTCGCTTTTGCTCGACACCTCATGAATATATTAAAAGGGAAAAACTGTCAGCTGCACCAACAGTACGGTGTCTCCCTATCGCTCGCCACGCAGCTGCTGTCAGCTGCTCCAACAGTACGGCATTCTCGCTCCGCTCGAAGCCTCATGACCTGCAAATAATCTCTAAAAAGTGCACAAACTGTAAAATTTTATTTCCATGCAAAAAGTGCGGGTGCCGGGGTTCGAACCCGGGTTAGAGGCTTGGGAAGCCCCTGTCCTACCACTAGACTACACCCGCTCATGGGTGCATATACCGCAGGGATATTAATTTAACGGAGCAAAAATGCTTGCATGCAGAAGCAATTAAATACACACTTTCCATATCCGCACTTGTGAAAAAACTTTACGGAATACAGGTACTATCGTATTCTGCAATAATGCTCTCTATAACCTACGTGCCCGCAATAGCGAAAAATCTAGGTGCAAACTGGATGGATATATCAATCGTGGTGGGCGCTTACAATATTGCCTATTTTCTATCATCTCTAATTTTTGGGCGCATGGCAGATGTGCACGGACGAAGAAATTTCATAATTATCGGGCTTCTCCTAGCAACAATTGCGTTCTTTGTGCAGTACTTTTATACAAGCTATCTCTCGCTCCTTATATTTAGAAGTATCGCAGGGTTCACAGTGGGCATATTTCCTGCAGCGGTCATATCCACAGCGCATGATTTTGGAGTAAAGATGGGAAAGCTCTCATCATGGGGGGCGATGGGCTGGGCCATTGGCTCGTATGTTGCGGGCATTGTGGGCATGCTCATGGCTCTGCGATTTACGTTTTTATTTTCTTCAATATTTTTCGCATTTGCGTTTATAATCTCTTTTGCAGTAAAAGATAGCGGCGTGCGCGTGAAAAATGTGCCTCTGTTTCCTGCAGAAGTATTCAGCAGAAACTACCCTTTATACATATCTTTCTTTTTAAGGCACACTGCCGCAACCATGATTTGGACATTCTGGGTACTTTACATAAAAGCCATTGGTGGTAACTATTTTTGGCAAGCGGCAACCATGGGCATAAACTCAACAACTCAGTTCTTTGTAATGTATTTTTACACTGACCCTGGAAAATCTAAAACTCTCGTTCTCTACGGCTTGATTTTTTCATCTCTCACATTTTTGAGCTACGCGTTTATAGATAATGTATGGCTCATAGTGCCCGCACAAATATTACTTGCGTTATCGTGGTCTTTTCTATATGTAGGCTCGCTTAAGTTTCTCACTGAGCAAAACCCGGAAAAAGCCACAGCCACAGGGCTGCTAAACTCGATTATCGGCATAAGCGCTGCTACTGGCCCGTTTCTCGGAGGTGCGGTCATGCTCGCATTTAACTCATATACCTCGCTAATGCTCGCTTCCTTCGCAATATCCGCAGCGGGCATAGCATTGTTCTGGGCAAAGCTCCGATAGTCTATTTTTTCACTTTATAAACTACGTCGATTACAGTACCGTCTCTCCATAGTATCGCCGCAATTATGTCGTCCGTGGTCTTTGGCTCTTCTGGCTTGCCGCATATACGCTCTGCCTTCTTCTGAAGCTCTTGTATATCATATACCGGCACCCGCGAGCCGTGCATTGCCTCTATTATATCATCTCTCTTTGGATTTACCGCTATACCGTGCTCTGTTACAACTACATCTACAACTTCCCCTGGCGTAGTTACAGTAGTCACCCGCTCTCGAATCACTGGCACACGATACCTGTAAAGCGGCACAGTCACTATGGTAAGTGCAGAGCCTGCTGCCACTTCTTGATGTCCGCCAATGCCGTGCAAGAGCAAGCCATCGCTGTGCGTATTGACATTTACATTGAAATCTATATCTACCTCTGTTGCACCTAATACACCTACATCGAGCATGTTCACTATGCCTCCGGACGAGTAAGGATTGCCGTACATTGCAAGTGGTGTTTCAATATGGTTCATGTCTTCCCTCAAAGATTTCACTGCATCGAGGTCAAACGCCTGCCCGTCAAATACTACATCTACCATGCCCTCGTGAAGCATATCCACTACGTACTTTGTCACACCACCATTGATAAACGATGCTTTAATTCCGCGCTTTTTCATTAAATCTCCCAAAAACTTGGTTACTGCTAGGGATATGCCGCCAGCCCCCGCCTGAAAAGAGAAGCCATCACGTAGAGCAACCCGATCTATTACTTCCAGCGCATACTTTGCAATCTTTAATCGAGATGGCGATGTAGTAATGCGCAGTGTGCCAGACATTATACCCGCGGGGTCACCTATCTTATCCACGGGTACAACATAATCAATCTGATGCTGAAATATACTTATTGGGTGAGCAGGGTACGGCACAATGTTATCAGTAATGGCCACGGTATGGTCCGCATGGTACGCATCAACCATTCCGTACGCAAGTGGCCCACAAGCTGAGGGACCGTCCACACCGTTCAAGTTACCGTATCTGTCTGCAGTGGGCGCGGCTATGAATGCTACATCTATATGTACTTCACCGCTTTCCACAGCTCGCACTCTGCCGCTATGCGAGCGCAGCACCGCAGTCTCGCGCATAGCTCCGTAGCTGGTAGCCTCGCCTAATGGGCCGTTCATACTACCCTCTATTCTTCTTATTGTGCCATCGCTGAGCATATCCACAAGGGGCGCATGCACGGGAAAAAGCGCGGTTGGAAACACACGTATATCCTTTATGCCCATCTTGCGTATGGTCTCCATGACCATATTTACTACAAAATCCCCATTGCGGAGATGATGGTGAAAACTCACTGTCATGCCATCTTCGAGCCCTACTTTCTTTATAACTTCTTCAATAGAGTCCACAACTTTATCTCGACCTTCAGGAACCATACGGAGAAGAGAGCCCGCCCTTCGGCCCTCAGGTGGTGTTTTCATATCTCCTGCAAAGGGCTTGAATCTCTGCCCGTTAATCTCCGTGGGCACATCTCTACCTACAGCATTTATCGCCATCTAATCCACCTCCGCAAAAGCAAGTATTTTCTTAGCTCTTTCAAGCACCGGCTTGTCAATCATTCTACCATTAAGGGCTATTACACCCTTGCCCTCTTGCATAGCTTTTTCGGCAGCTTCAACTATCTTTCGAGCGTCCTCTATCTCTTTATCGTCCGGCTTAAATGCTTTATGCACAATTTCTATCTGATTAGGGTGCAATACACCCACGCCATCAAACCCCATGTACTTAGCTCGCTTTGCATATTCAAATAATCCCTCTTCATCACGAATATTGCTATACACTGTGTCAAGCGCCATCTTGCCCTGTGATTTTGCAGCAATAACTATCTCTGCGCGCACATGCTCAAGTATGAGCGCTTTGCTTTTAGGTATGCCTAGCTCAGCAGTTAGGTCCTCACCGCCCCATGCCATGGCCACCACACGCTCATGCTTTGCAATCTCCCGAGCATTCACAAGTCCTCGCAAGGTCTCAATAATAGGCACTATCTTCCGAGGCTCTACACCGTGCTTTTCTTCAATCTCGTGCATCTTCTCGCTCAATTTATCGAGCTCTTCATAGCTTTCAACCTTGGGTACATTCACCACTTGCACGTACGGAATCACTTCTTCAAGGTCTTTGCTCCAGAAAGGCGTATCCATGGAGTTTATTCTCACCCATTTTTCACTCGCTCCGAAATCAACATGCTGCAAAGCGTACTTTACCATGATACGAGCATCAAATTTTTGGTCGATGGGTACAGAATCTTCAAGGTCTAAAATTAGGCAGTCGGCCTCATATAACCCTACATTTTCTACAAGATGTGGATTATTTCCCGGCACATATAACCGTGTTCTTCTTAGCTTCATTGTTGCTCACCCCTGTATTTTCTCAACGCAGATTCAACTCGCGCCCTAAGCACCCAGTCTAACGCTCCATAGTCTTCCACTACAATCTTTGCTTTGATATTTGAAGTCATAGACTCAATAGTCTCTCGTATGGCATTTCCGTACAAGCGCTCAAGCTTGCTTTTTACAATTACTTCCCTGCGCTCTGAGGGCTCTATTAGAACCCATGCATCTCCTTTTTCATGTGTTCCCGCTTCAACCATGCGGGTAAATCTTCAACGCATATAATAAGATTTTCAGAATATGAACACATTGCCACATATTTTGCACTTTTGAAGACGCTCAGCGCATTTAGGATGATAGGTAGCACCACATTCAGAGCATACTACCATCTCTGTGCCTTTGAAAATCTTGCCTCTACATAGCGCGCATTTCTCTGAACCCGTGGCAATCGCTGTGGTATAACCGCGCAAATTAACCTCAAATGTAAAGCTCTTGCTTTTAATCTCGCCGTTAAAGTTCTCAAAAAATAGGTCCACATTAATGTTCTCGTTTGGATTCGCCACTTTTGCATCAATATTTATTTCTTCCACGCCACCCGGCGCTATATAATTCAGCTTCTCTTGATATACCACAGCACCGGAGAGCTCTATAGATATATTTTTAGCTTCGTAGTTTCCTGTATTCTTCAGCACCAAGCTCAAGTGTGCATTAAGCTCTTTATCAGTAGATATATCGTTTAAATCCACATCTAAATCTGGGCTTATCTCTCCAAACATGCTTTCTAGGAACTTTACTATAACTTCACCCTCTCCAACACTTTTTGGATACCACTCTTCAAAGTGCAATCCTGCTTTTTTAAACAGCGAATAATACTCTTCTAATTTCTTTTTAATTTCAAACATCTTTGCTTTTTGCTCACCAATATCTTTTTTTAGCTTATCTAAAAACAACTGATATCGGGTAATTGCCTCTATCGGGTCTATTGATGCATCAACAATAATTCGCTCTGCCTCGGCACTATGCTTTTTCATGTACTCGGGATACTTATCTTTTAAGTTGTCTATGCTCTTGCTAATTACCATTGTAAAATGATTGTACAAACGCTCTATCATTCCAAATAGCTCGTCAAAATTAGTCGCTGTTTTTATTCTTCTCTTAGACACCGGTACAGTATACCCACTTCCCTCCAAAAACTCAATTATCTTAAACGCATTTTTCTGCATTACCTCAACCATATGCTCTTTGTTACTCTCAAACTGCTCCATAAATTGGTCTCTCTCTTTTCGGTACTCACAAAATCGCATTCGTTCGATGGCTGAATCTAAGCTTGGAAGTGGAATTCCTGAAATCGCCGAATATTTTTTGAGTTTGCTGTATTCTGAGTCGATCTTATCGAATACCACACTTTTTAACTCGCGGTATAGAGCAGTATATCCCGCAATATCATCTATACCATTGCTATAATTTCTAAGTTTGCTCTGAAAATACGCCGGCAATAGATACTCCACACACTCTAACTCTTTGCGCAACGCTTCGGCTTTCTTTATCACCATTCCCATTATCTGGTCCATCTTGCTTTTGCTAATCTTTATTTTCTCTAGAGCTCTATCAATGTCTCCAGATTCAAAGGTATCTACCGCAGTATTCAGATAATACTTTGGTTCATCTACATTCACGTACTCTTCGGCTATTTTTAGCTCTTTCTCGAGGGCTTCTCGCAACTCATAGAATGCATTGGATTTCTGCTCGATAATCTCCACCAGTGCCTCAACCCTTAATCTAAGAGGTGTAGTTTTTAACAGAAACTCTATATTGTATGTGGCTCCTGCATTTTGTAGTTTTTCCATGTCATCTTTCACTTCAGTTAAGTACTTGCGATACCGTTCATATTTTCTACGGATAACCTCTATATTATATGCACATTCTTTCTCAATGCTCCTATTCACAGCGTTTTCAATTTGCTTTAATTGCTTAGATACCACTCCGAGTACCCTTGGATCTATCGTAGAAAGATAGAATATGTCTATGTCAAATAGAGCTCTAAGATACTCGCGCTCTCTGGAAATTATGTTGTTTAATGTAACATACACCACGTTACCATTGCTTATTGCGATATCTCGGATACTCTTGAGCCATTCATATATTTTCTCTAAGCCATTCTCATCTATGAGCAAGTCCAAGCTATCAATGATAACACTGCCCTCTTTCAGGTGCCGACTAATTACATCGGATATCTCAAAATTCAAGCGCTGAGGGTGCAAATACTTATCTCCACCAAAATCGGCAACCATTACTACATTACCATCAAAATTGTCCACTAGCTCTTTTGAAAGTAGCAAAGCACCTTTATTACGGCGTTCCCTTATGCCTACCATACCCCACGAGCAGAAATTAAAC
Source organism: DHVE2 group archaeon (assembly GCA_027056155.1). Taxonomy (GTDB): domain Archaea; phylum Thermoplasmatota; class Thermoplasmata; order Thermoplasmatales; family Aciduliprofundaceae; genus JAADDK01. Next base: position 3,846 of record JALULR010000115.1, on the reverse strand, counting down.
GGAGTTGAGAGAGATATAGTTGAATCAAATAAACCACGAAGCCTAGCAATCTCACGTTCATTTAGCATTTTGAAGTTGCCAGTCACTACTAGCTTGGCACGTGCCTTATTTTTCACATACTGCAAAAATTTGTACACTTCTCCAAAACTATTTACAGTAATAAGGTAATTAATATCTTCAAGAATCACAAGCTTATCACTCTTTACTATTGCCTCCACAAGCGAGCCAAGTTGCAACTGTGGACTAACTGCTTTTTTAGCATCTATCTTGGTAATCCAGTAATCTCCAATGCTTTTTGAAGATATAGATATATGCTCAATGTTCATTCTATCGAGATATGAGGAGAGTAAGCACCCTGAGTTTCCAGTTTCATCATTTACGAGCACCATCTTTTTATTTGGCAGCTTTATACGTACAACACCGAGAAGCTCAGACACGCGTCTTGTGATATCGCTTACATCTAGTCCAACCTTGCTCATCGCAGTTAATTTTCTCATTATGCTATCTACTCTATCGAGCAGGCTCTCAACGGTCGCGTTTCCTGTCTCTTTCTCCCGTATTTCTTTTAGAGTGAGATATGCATTTTTAAACTCGCCTCTATTTACAAACTCTTCGATTTTGTCACTGCCTCGACCATAACCCTCATCTCTAAGCTCATTTATTGCCGAGAAAAATAATCTTCTCAAGGTATCCCTAAGCTTCCTTTCTACACTCTCCACAGGCAGGTCTCTTGGCCTCCGCCCAGCCCTGATTTGCGCATATAAATTAGCTGTAAGCTTATCAAAAGTATCCCGCGCACCTAAATACAAATATATTTTCTTGTAAGAATTCAAACGACGTATAATTTTTTTAATCTCATTTTGCTCTTTAGTCTCAAGTATTGATAACATGGGAATCGCATACGATAGCGAATACAAAACAGCCTTTCGGTCTTCTCCCATTAGTATACGACATGAAGCATGATTTATAAATTTTCGCAATATACTTTACCCTTGACAGATACTTAGTTTTTGATAATTTCATATCAAAAATAGTGCCAATACTGATGTAATGTATTAGAATGTTGTATTAAAAAGTTTTTTATTTGATATTTTCATAACACAGAGCATGAAAGGCGGGGAAAGCAAAGGCTCTTCTGAGAGTAGACGCATTGGAAAGAAAAAGCTCATTACCCTGCTAATAATTGGAATAATTATCTGTGCAGCGGTAATTGGAGCTATATATTATAATGGAAGAAACTCAAACACTACTAATAATCAAGGGAGCAGTTCACCCTCACAAACGCCGCAAAATATCACTGTTAACAATAACACTATATTAAGCGCAAAGTTGAAGTGTCCCGAGAATAACACCCATCTGGAAAATGTGAGTGTTGGTACCAATAACATAACATATATCTACTCTTCAAAACCCACATCTCTAAACTATACCGTTGGTGATTATGTAGTTGGCACAACAGGACATGGGTATTTAAGAAAGGTAGACCGCATAGAAGAAGATGGCTCGAAGGTCATAATATACACTGAAAATGCAAGTCTTACCGATGTGCTAAAAAGGGGAAATTTTTCTATGTCAGGATATTTAACAGAGCATGGACTTTTATCCACTCGAGCCACACCCACTTTAAAGGTATCGCTTGAACACACATTCTACAAAGGAGGTATAGAACTACATGTTAGTGGCGAAGTTGATGCCCAGATATACCTGTCTTTTGGAATAAAAATTGACAACGGACAGCTTAAATTTTTCCATTTTTCAATAAAAAATGTAAATTCTGCAACTATAGAGTTCGATGCGGGTAAAGCAATTACGCTCAAAAAAGAAATAACTCTCTACGAGCACGAGTTTTCTCCAATTGTAATTTGGGTGGGCTTTCTACCAGTAGTAATTGTGCCAAAGCTAGATTTTAATGTGGGTACAGATGTGAGTTTAGAGGCAAAAGTGAGCTCATCTATTACAATTAAAACCACTACGGAGGAGGGCATAGAATATAAAAATGGACATTGGAGTGTGATAAACAGTTTGAAAAAGGAGCTAAGCTATAGCGCTCCAAAACTAGAGAGCAAAGCACTAGCCAAAATCTATGCATTAAGCCCGGAGCTCGAGCTTATGATTTACGATGTTGTAGGCCCTACCGCAGACCTTGAACCATACTTGAGCTTAACTGCCGCTCCCACAGATAACCCATGGTGGCACCTTTATGCAGGGTTAGAAGGAGAGGTTGGTGCTAAAATAAAAATGTTAGATGATACCCTTGCAAGTGTAAAATTCACGGTATTTAACAAAGAATGGGAGATTGCGCATGCGCCGCAGCAGGCAAGTTACAAATTGAATTTTTATACTAATCCTTCCTCTGCAGGCGCTATAGAGTTTGATTCTAAATCGTATTCTAACGGAGACGCATGCTCTGTCAATGCGGGAGAATATAGCATATCAGCCACACCACGCACAGGTTATAAATTTGATAAGTGGGAAGGAAAAGGTGGTGTGAACTTTGCAAGTACTTCATCTTCGGACACCACTGTAACCATATCTGGAGATGCTTCAATTACAGCAATATTTAAAACGCCGCAGAATACACCTCAACCACCACAAAACTTGAATGCACGTGCAGGAGATTCCCAGATATCTCTAAGCTGGGGCGCTCCCGCAAGTGATGGAGGCTCACCTATTACCAACTATAAAATTTACCGTGGCACGAGCTCTGGAGGAGAGCAATACTTGGTCAAAGTGCCAGGAAATACATTAACATACACAGACACTAGAGTTAACAACGGGCAAACATACTATTATTATGTCACTGCTGTAAATTCAGAGGGTGAATCTACACCTAGCAATGAGGTAAGTGCCACACCAAAAGCAACACTGTACACAATAGAATTCCACATAAATCCCTCAAAAGCGGGTAATATCTTGCTTAACAACGTAGCGTACTCTGACGGCGAAAATACAAATATTGAAAAAGGAACATATCCGATAACAGGAAGCGCTAAAAGTGGATATCAGTTTGACCACTGGGAAGTTAGTGGCGAGCTTAGTGTAGATAATGCGCAATCACTATTAACAACACTTGCTGTAATTGGTGCAGGCACTTTGACTGCGGTTTTCACTACAGTTGGTAACGGTGGATATCACCCCCACAGTGTTATAAAAATTACCAACAACAGCGACTTTGCACAGCAGGCCACGAGCAACGGCTGGCCGGGAAACGGCACTCATGATAACCCATACATCATATCTGGGTGGGATATTAATGGGCACAATGAAAGTTATGATATTTACATATACAACACCACTGTATACTTCATCATAGAAAACTGTAGCATTCACAACGCTGCATATAGCGGTATTATGCTTTCAAATGTAGCACATGGACTTATTTTCAACAATACCCTATTTAATAATAGTGCCAGTGGCGTTAGCATCGAATTTTCATTAGACACAAGGATAATAAATAATACTCTCTATAACAATAATGACAGTGGAATTTATATGAGCCAATCTTCTTCTATATTTATATCCAACAATGTGTTCTATAATAACTCTGGAGAGAGTGTATATGGGAGTGAAACATACAATACCGTAATAACAAACAATACCATCTATAATAACGGATATGGAATATATATGCGGCGTTCCCATAGTAATTCTATTTCAAATAATTTGATTTACAATAATAGTGGAGCCATTGAACTAGACGAATCGCAGAACAATACAATAGCATATGATTTAATAGTAAATAACAGTGATAATAACATTGCATTGTATAACTCAAACAGGACATACATAGCCCACAACAACTTATCTGGCACGGGGGATATGAATAATAGCGGCTATGGTATTTAT
>JALULR010000114.1 GCA_027056155.1 DHVE2 group archaeon | reverse complement strand
CCCCATAATAATAATCATGAATGTAAAGATATTTAAGTATTACCCAAAAAATATCATATTATGCGCTAAAATTACCAAACCACACACAAAAAATAGCAAGTTTACAGTTATTTGTATCGATAAGGTAAAGAATAAATAAGACTATGTGCCGCAGGATTCTCTGCCGCGGGAATTACAAAATATTTTAGAATTTCAGAAATTTAAAACAAAAGGCATGGCAGTTGCATATAGCATACATAATAAATGCATAAATGTTAGATAGAATCGGCACTTGTAGCACCGTAGTACAGAAAGCGCAAATCTTGGCTCAGAAAAAAATGTAAGTATTGCGAGATAATTGTAGGAATAAGATTAGAGATACTAACGCCCTATCATAGCAAAGAAAGAAGAAAGTTTTAAATTAGGGAATCTTTTTCCACTTATGTTTGAAGAAAAACTGCAAAATGTGAAAGAAGGGCTTACATTTGACGACGTCCTTTTGATACCTGCCCGCACGCCAGTTGAGCCAAAGGAAGTTATTATTGAAAGCAAGATAACAAAAAACATCAAGGTAAAAGTGCCAATTTTGTCCTCACCCATGGATACTGTAACTGAATCGCGCATGGCTATAGCTATGGCAGAGTTCGGTGCACTGGGTATAATACATCGTAACATGAGCGTAGAATCGCAGCTTGACATGGTGAAAATGGTAAAGAGAGAGGAAAGTCTAATAATTAGAGACCTGCATACTATTTCTCCCGATACGACGGTGGAAGAGGCAGAGCGGCTTATGCAAGAGAAGCGCATTGCAGGTTTGCCGGTTGTTAAAGACGGCTCTCTTGTAGGAATACTAACCAATCGCGATATTCGGTTTTACAGAGGTAAGAAGATAAAGGTTGAAAAGCTCATGACAAAAGAGCTAATTACCGCCGAAGAGGGCACAACAATGGACGAGGCAATAAGAATCATGCACGAGCACCGCATTGAAAAATTACCCATTGTGAGCCATGGGAAGATTGTCGGGCTCATTACAGCGAAAGATATACTCAAAAGAGAGCGCTTTCCAGATGCTTCCCGAGATAAAGACGGACGCTTGCTAGTAGGCGCTGCAGTAGGCCCCTTTGATATAGACCGCGCAAAATTATTAGAAGAGGCAGAAGTAGATGTCATTGTTGTAGATACTGCACATGCTCACAACGAAAAGGTCATGAAAAGCATAAAGAAAATGCGAAAAAGCGTAGATGTAGATATAATCGCAGGCAATATCGCCACTAAGGAAGCAGCAGAAGATTTAATTGCTCTTGAGGTAGATGCCCTTAGGGTGGGCATTGGACCCGGCTCTATTTGCACTACTCGAGTAGTAGCAGGCATAGGTGTGCCGCAAATAACTGCTATATCTCAAACCGCAGATGTAGCTAAAGAATACGATGTGCCCGTAATTGCAGATGGGGGAATTAGATATTCAGGTGACATTGTCAAAGCCATAGCAGCAGGTGCAAGCGCAGTAATGCTCGGCTCCTTGCTAGCGGGCACGGAAGAATCGCCGGGTAGGGAGATAATCATATCCGGCCGCAAGTTCAAAGTTTATCGTGGCATGGGCTCGCTGGGTGTGTTGCAACAAGGCATTTCAGATCGCTACGGTAAAATTGGCAAAGGCAAAGCAGTTCCCGAAGGTGTAGAAGCAGCAGTACCTTACAAAGGCCGTGTTAGCGAGGTGCTGAGCCAGCTAACTGGGGGAATGCGCTCAGGAATGGGTTATGTAGGCGCAAGAAACATAGAAGAGCTCAGAGAAAAAGGAAAATTCGTAAAAATCACGCAAGCAGGACTAAAAGAGAGCCACCCCCATGATGTGAATATAATCGCCGAAGCCCCTAACTATCCAATGAGCTAGATGCTTGAGCCAAACTACAATAAGAGTGTGCATCTCATTCCGCATACAATTTACCATTCTTTTTCATCACATAGCATAAAGTTTCCTTCTCTAGGAACCTTGGAAAATGACCGCATAATCTTCGTAATAGTAGATGCCATGGGCATGAACGTATACTTGAAACACATGCCTAATTTTGGATATGCACTAGCGATATCTTCTGTGTTTCCAAGCACCACTGCTGCAGCATTAACCTCCATATTCACAGGACGGACTCCAAAGGAGCATGGCATACTCGAATGGTACATGTACTATGAAGAATATGGCGACATAATAAAAACCATACCATTCTCACCTGCAGGCGTGGACGAATATGATGCCCTTCTTGGTATGGGATACAACCCCAAAAATCTCTTTGACATGGAAACCATTTTTTCGAAACTTGAAAAAGTAGGTGTGCCAACGTCAGCTTACATAAGAGCTGAATATCTAAACTCCGCATACTCACGATACATGCTTAGACACACCGCGTTAAGTGGATATACTACCCTAAAAGAACTCGCCAATAGCATAAATAAAGATTCACATTCTTTTATCTATGTGTACATTGACGATTTGGACATAGCACAGCACGCATACGGGCCTAATTCAGAAGAAACAAAGATTACAATGAAAAAAATAAAAAATTTTCTAGAGGCAATATCTACAAAAGATACTACACTCATTGTATCTGCAGACCATGGGCAAACAGAGATTGACAAAAAGATAATTGAAAATGTAAAATGTCCCGTGGGCGGCTCACCTCGGGATATGTTTGTG
>JALULR010000113.1 GCA_027056155.1 DHVE2 group archaeon | reverse complement strand
AGTATGCTTCCCAATACCTCCGACACTCCCTCTTCTTTCCTCATTACCTTCATCTACTATCACCTTTCCACTCCCGCTTATCTCTCCCTATTTATTTAAAACTTTCGGGGTAGGTACCTACTCCACAGCGTAATATTTTACAAGTATATTATCCAAAGAAACTGTCCCTTAAAAACACACTAGGAGAAAAACATTTAACTCATACTCATTATAGCCATCTAAATGCATAATCAGCTTAGCACAGAAATAATACGAGCACTAGAAGAAAAAGGGATTAAAGAGCCCACGGAAATCCAGCGCATGGCCATTCCGAAAATACTAGATGGAAAAAATGTACTTATTATCTCGCCCACCGGTAGCGGGAAGACGGAGGCAGCTATGCTCCCTGTAATGCATCTCATGGGAAAAGAGAGAAAAAAGGGAATTCGATGCATTTACATAACTCCGCTAAGAGCACTTAACCGAGATATGCTACTTAGACTTGAGTACTTTGGCGAAAAGCTAAATCTCAAAATCGCGGTTAGACACGGCGATACCACTAAGAGTGAGCGTAGAAAGCAAGCACTCAATCCGCCGGATATACTAATCACTACACCCGAAACCTTTCAGATTCTTTTTCTGGGCAAGAGACTTAGAGATAGCCTAAAAAATGTCGAATTTGTGATAATCGACGAGATTCACGAGCTCGCCGGCGATGAGAGAGGCGCACAGATGGCAGTAGCCATGGAGAGGCTAAGAAATATAACCAATTTTCAAGTTATTGGCATATCTGCAACTGTGGGCAACCCGAATGAAATTGCTAAGTTCATATCCCCTAATCACCATGTGGAAATTGTAGAGGTAAAAGAAAGCAAGAAAATGAGCGTAGAAATAAGGGCACCTTCCAATCAATATCCAAAAATTGCAGCAGAGATGGGCTGCAATATAGACTACGCATCATCTTTGGTAGAGATGTGGAAAGAGGCAAATAAGCACAAGGCAACGCTTCTGTTTGTAAACACACGATGTACCGCAGAGGATATAGGAATGCGCTACAATATATGGCTCAAAAACCCGCCGGTAGAGGTGCATCATGGCTCACTAAGCAGAGAGCACAGAATAAGGGTAGAAGAAGATTTCAAAAATGGACGCAAGAAAATGCTAATATGCACATCATCATTAGAACTGGGCATTGATGTAGGCTTAGTTGATTTGGTTTTACAGTACAACTCACCGAGGCAAGTCACTAAACTAGTGCAGAGAGTTGGGAGAGCTGGGCATCGGACCAACGAAGTATCCAAAGGCATAATTTACTGCGAGTCACCCGTTGAAATTTGGGAGGCTGGAGCAATTTTATCACTTGCAGAAAGCGGCTGGGTCGAAATGGTAAAAATAAGAAAAACCCCCAAAATTGTGCTTTATAATCAAATAGTTGCCATGGCTAATACTGAACCTCGAGTAAATGCAAACCTAGCTTATGAAACTATAAAAAGAGCGGCACCTTTCACAGAGCTTACGTGGGAAGATTTTGAAGCAGTTTTGAATTTTGCGAAAAATTCTGGAAAGATATGGTACGATGGTGTTGAATTTGGTAGGAGCAGATACGGAATTAAGTTTTTCTACGAGAACATATCCATGATACCTGACGAAAAATCATACAAAGTGTTTAGCGCGTCGGGAAAATTCATTGGCATACTTGACGAGCGCTTTGTCTCTTCTCTAAACATAGGTGATACATTTATTATTGCCGGCAAAACATGGAGAGTTTTAAATATAGACAATGACAGAGTTACAGTAGAATACATCATGGATTTGGCAATGCCGCCTAGCTGGCTAGGTGAGGAAATTCCCGTGCCGTACGAGATTGCCCAAGCGAGTCCCGCTCTGAAAAGCATGAACAACAGTGCAAGAGAAAAGCTAAAAGACTTTAATATGTGGCGCAACGATGAGATTGTGGTAGAATCGGACCCTAGCTTAGTATTTATAGGCATACGGCTCGGCACAAAGGGAAATTATACCTTAGGTCTAATCTTATCCTCCATACTATCCCAAAAAATTGGCGAGAGCGTAGAATTTAGTGTTACACCATACAGCATCGCATTATTTAATCCGCACATATACCCAGAAGATATTGACATTTTACTAGGTAAGATTAACAATGTGCAAGGCATCTTGAGAATAATTGCCAAACACTCTCGGCTTTTCAAATACACCTTTTTGCATGTGGCTAAAAAAATGGGAATAATACGCAAAGATGCAACCGTCACAGGGGGCAAAGTAGAAAAGATGATTGATGCATACCGTAACAGTTTGTTATACGATGAAGTTCTTGAAAAATTAGAGCATGATTACATGGATATTGAACACGTAGAGCAAATACTCGACAAGGTAAAAAATGGCAAAGTGCATATAGTGCATCGCAAACTAAGCAAGGAGGCAAAGTTGCTTTTGGAAGCGAAGGGGGATATGGCTTCACCCATAGTAGCAACTAGGCCCGTGCTGGAAGCAGTATATCGCAGATTAATGAACGAAGAGATGCTAATGATTTGTCTATCATGCGGGCGAAGTCTTCATATCCGTGTAAAAGATTTTGACAAGCCAATATGCCCATTTTGCGGCAGCGTGCGTGTTGCACTTCTTAAACCCTACGAAGAGGAAATTGTAAAAAAGATAAAACAAGGGAAAATAAACGAGCTGAA
>JALULR010000112.1 GCA_027056155.1 DHVE2 group archaeon | reverse complement strand
CCTCTGGGGTGCTCACCTGCTTTGGGGTGCTCTTTAAGCCCGTATTTCTTTCCTCTTTTGGTGTATGTGTAATACTCGTTATGTGCATCGAGTACCAATATGCCAGCATAGTCCTTTCCCACAATGTTCCAAAGCATCACTTTCATAAGATTGCTCTTGCCGCGCCCGGTGGTGGCTGGTATCAGTATGTGGTGCCGCAGCGCTTCTTTGCCATCTAAAAACAGCGGGATATCTAGTGTGGTAGAACCACTTCTTACCTTGCCGAGATATATGCTATCTTCCTCTTCCTCTTTCTTTAAGAATTTAAAATCTTCATTATTCACTTTGCGGAGCCTGCCGAAAAAATCGGGCAGAGATTTTGGAATTGTGCCCCTTTTTATATTGTATACCGGCTTGGCTTTTACAAGTATGTAGTTTCTTACATTGCGCTCTTTTATGTTTGTCTCACCCATACCTTCGAGCTCCATGCCGCTCATTCTTGCAAGGTCCCTGTGCTCGAGCAAGCTTCCGTATTCAAGGTCAAAGACCTGCAGTAAATAGTCACCAGCCCTAAGCAACTCTCCAATCTCCAGCTTTGCATCGCTTTTCTTTCGAATCCATATCTCCCCATAGTCGCCACCAATGATTTGTCCAACCATATTTATTTCACCTCGCTTATTATGTCATGTGCGTCTAGCGCATGCATCTCCATTCTCGAAAAATCATCTAAATTCTCCGCTACTAAATTTTTGTAGAGCTTAACTTCTTCGTCACGTATTCTTGCATTTATGTCCGCATCAAGCAACCCGTACGGATAACCTATAAATGTCGGGTCATCAGAATGCGGCACTATTGCGGATAGTATGTCATAAGCTTTATCTTCTGGATATATCTCCGCCCTAAACGCGTACTCGGACATAGGGTGGAGCTTGACTATGTACATATCCCCCTTAATCGTAGATATATTCTTTGCTATGGGATTGTAGTACCACGGTGCGTTTATTCTGTGCTCTTTTGCCAAGTATTGCACTGCTGCCACGAGCGAGAAGCCCATTGTGGTGATGTATCTGCTAGTCTTTGAAAGCCCGATTATACCGTTTACCTTGTTAAATACCCTGTCTTGATACTTGTACTCTTCAACTTCTCCCGTTTGCAGCGAGCCGTCACGCACAATGTAATCGCATTTGCTCGCTATCTTCTCCATCAAAAGCCATTCACCAATTCTGCGAATATACGCTGCAATGCCTTTTATGCCTTCATCTCTCAACACTCCTGTTTTTGTAGAGCTCATTATTGTTAGCTCTTCTTCGTATAATCCAGAATTATTGACATCGTATATCCGCACGTTATATGCCTTTTCAGAAGCGCTGTATTTTGCATCTATAACAAAATTATATGTGCTGCACTCCTCTTTAGAGACACCATCAAATAAAGAATAGTAAAGCTTTACAAGCTGAATGCTGCGACCCATGCCAATATACACAGTATTATTGCCACCATCTACGAAACATAGCTTTCTACGAACGTTGCCGATGGGGTGGAAGTTCTCTGCTGAAAACGGCACAGCTGTGGCATCTTTTATAGATGGTTTGCCTAGCTCTCTGGGGCCTTCCTGATATGATATGCGCTTGAGTATACTAAGTATGCTGTCATCTGCGAGCATAGCTTTGTGATGTCTATATAGATATTAACATTTTTCATTTACTTTGTGCCGAGTTTCTTTTCAATGTCTTTAATAATTATCTCTGCAATTTCTTTCATCTTTGCCTCGTCGAAATCTGGGCCTTTGTTCTTTGGCAATCCAAAATCTTCATCTAACGCGTAGCTCAGGTCTACTTTCAATCCAGCTCTTTCAAATGTCTTTTTTAGGCACCGGTCTTTGCAGCCATCGATGACCACATTAAAATCATCGTGGAGTAGAACCTGCGATGGTCCCTCAACCTCCGGGTACAGCGCGAGAGGGCAACGCATGAACGCGTTAGGTATTCTTTTCACTATCTCCCTAGCAATAAATCCTGTCATCTGTCCTATGTCCGAGCTTCCAAAACAACCGTTGACGCTTATGGTTTTTCCAAATTTTGCGTGCTGCGTGGTTATTGTTTTTTTGGCAGACTCGGTTTTTATCTCATCTACGCTTTTCTTTTTTAGCATTGTTCTCACCTCAATAAAATTTCAACTTTTTTTGAAATGCTAAAACGGGATATGCCCAACAAAGATAAATATTTGCATGGGTGGTACGCTCTATTTGTGGAGGGGAGTGATTGTAGTTACGTGTGTCTATGTGTATATTTAATGCCTTGGCGAATGATTTGAACTGATAATAGCCATATCTCACTAAGTGTGGGCTCTATAATATATAGTTTAGTTCCCGTGAAGTACCCTATCTAATCGATGGGGTTAATGTATATTCGAAAATGTCAGATGATGACGAATAAATAAATATAGGACTGGTGTATGAGGATATGATGAACAGTAAAGATTCAAAGAAATATCCGAAGCCTTTTGTAAAGTGGGCTGGTGGTAAGGGTAATTTAATACTAACCTATGAAAAAATAGGTTTGTTTGAGTTGGATTTTAATGATTATTATGAGCCGTTTTTGGGTGGTGGGGCGCTGTTTTTCTATTTGTGGAAACGGGGTAAAATCAAAAATAAGGCTTACTTATCTGATATAAATAAAGATCTTATAGATACGTATCTCGGTATACGGGATAATCTAGAAT
>JALULR010000111.1 GCA_027056155.1 DHVE2 group archaeon | reverse complement strand
TTGTTAATGCTTATGAAAAACACGGCTCAGACACACTATACTTAAAAATCAAAGAGATTATGCAAAGCGCTCCTCCTGAAGTAGATGAAAACACGGATATACATACCATAATAGAGCTCTTAAAGAAATATCCTGCAGTTATTGTTACACGGGACAACGCCATGATTGGAATAATAACAAAAGCAGACATTGTTTATTGGGCCATGGTCCTATGATTGAATTTAAAAAAGACAAGGTACTTGGCGCGATATTCGGCGTAGCTGTTGGCGATGCTCTCGGGGTGCCCGCTGAGTTTTCAGAGCGTGATGCATTAAAAGAAGAGCCGGTGGAAGGCATGGAGGGATATGGTGCACATAACCAGCCTCCGGGCACGTGGTCAGATGATACCTCGCTCACCCTTTGCTTGGTGGATTCCCTATGCAATGGCTATAATCTAGACGACATCGCGACAAAATTTTTGATGTGGTACAATGAGGGTCTCTGGACCCCGCATGGCGAGGCTTTCGATATAGGGGACACAACACTTTACGCTTTAGAAAATTTGAGCATTGGTATAGCGCCCAGAGTATCGGGTGGAACTGATGAATACGACAACGGCAATGGCTCCCTGATGCGCATTGCTCCGCTAATTTTCTATACATATCATATGGATTTAGAAGAGCGATTCAAAATAGTTCACGAAGTATCCTCCATAACCCATGCCCACCCTAGAGCACTAATTGCATGCGACTATTACGTCCAGTACGGAATAGACTTGTTAAATGGGAAAAGTAAGGAGGACGCATATTTTCACACAAATGGGATAATAACGGAATTTTTCAAAGAAATGCCCAATTTCAAGCAAGAATTAAAACATTATCACAAAATCTTGGAAGGGAAAGTTTGGGAACTTCCAGAGCATGATATACTTTCGCACGGATACGTTGTATATACCCTCGAAGGGGCCCTCTGGAGCTTCATAAACGCGAATAATTTCAAAGAAGCCGTTCTCAAAGCTGTGAATTTAGGGCACGACGCCGATACCTTCGGCGCCGTAACCGGCGGACTCGCGGGATTGTATTATGGATACGAGAGCATTCCAGAAAATTGGCTAAACGCGTTGGCAAAAAAAGAAGAAATAGAGAACTTGCTTGAAAAATTCTATCGCTTTCTGACGAAGTAGAGCATTCCCAATACCAAGATTATCCACGAGAAGAAAAAGTTCAGCTCCGGAATAGGGTGCGATGATTCTGCAAGTGGATATGGATCATTAGAGCCGGAGTCTCCATCAAGAGTATATGGAGAGTCAACAATACCGTTAGTGTCGTTATCTGGCACTGTCCAATCTGACCAATAATTACCGTGATTCTTATAATACCACTGATTTCCAGAGCCGTTATTCACTGCTTGCACATGAGAAGGAGCATAGGTATCAGTGGCACCGTTATTACTTACTAAAGAATTGTTGTAAACGAGCGTATTATCGCAATCATGCAAATCAACACCATAATTGATTGAGCCAATTACACTGTTATTAACAATATAAACATTCGAGCTGAGGTAAACTCTTATTCCCTCATCCATCGAGTTGCGAATTGTGTTATTTTCCACTCTGTTACTGCTTGATGAGTACACATACACTCCATACTCACGCGTAGTTGTTATTGCGTTTCTTGATACTATGTTTCCAGTGCATTCCCCGCTTTGCCCGTTGATATACACCCCTGTTGCCGGGCCATCAATAGAATTATACCACACGTCGTTGTTATCTGAGTAATATGCAATGTCAACCGCAGTGCCAACATGCACCCCGTAGTGGAGATTGTTGTGGGTAACCGAGACATGGCTTGTGTAAAAATAAAGATAAACTCCAGTTGTGATGTTGTAAAAATCGTTATATTCCACGCTATTTTCGCTTGAATATGCCGTAATGTACACCCCATACTGCCCATGGGTTATGTTGCACCCGTACACCTCGCCATTTTGCACGTTGTAAAACTCTACAACGCCATAGTTGTATCGCCCTGCGATTGAGGAGAAGTTGTAAATATGAGAGTACCGCAGGAGAAAGTATCTTGTAGTATTTCCTATGTAAAACGCGGTATTACCGCGCCCATCAATTTCGTAGTTTTCAATTATGTACGGCGATAGATATCCCCCGTTCCCGCTCCAGTGCTCCTGCTGAGCCATAGTGTCAAACTGAGAATTGTTGTTGATTCTTATTGATTCATGCTCTGTATATGTCCTTTCAACTCTAGCTCGAGGTTGCGTTTCCATATTGCCATGAAAGATATATAGGATAGATGAAACCGTCAAAACTAACACCATCAAGACAAGAAATACCCTCAATTTTTTTATCATTGTTAAACATGTGTGCGCTCAAATATAAAAGTTTTGTAAAGATTAGCCAAAAATAACATAAAATTTATTATTAAAAGACATCATGAAAATATTTACACCTATAATCACCCTTGGAAAAACTTTAACCGAACAGGTATTACTGCGATTTCGCTCAGGCAATTTTGTGACAAATTAGAAGCCATTCAGTCCATTACTCCACTAATCTAACAAAAATAGTTATAGCGATGCAATAAAATAGAACATAAAAACGGGGAAAATCAATTCAAAAATTTGTTAAGGGCTTTGCGAAGCGCTTCGTGCTCCTTGGCGTACTCTTCAAGAGGTATGCCCTGCATCTTCGCTTCGAGTGCCTCGCGCATAGCT
>JALULR010000110.1 GCA_027056155.1 DHVE2 group archaeon | reverse complement strand
AAACAAAATAAATGCTCTGCTGAAAAAGCAAGACACCAAAAAATAAAATCATATTGTACTCTTTACTACTTTTTCTAGCTCTGAAGGCATACGCTCATTTTCCATCACTAAATTATTATCCCTGAGAAAGTTAGCAAATTTCTTATCTGTGCCCATGATATGATTTATAAGCCAGTCTATTAAGTATTTATTCACCGAGTATTCTAAATGCTCATCAAGACCACGTTTTGCTTCAATTATTGTTTCTTTTGTATAATTGTAAAATCGCTCATGTTCTGCATGATGCTTAAGATAATCTGGGTAATTGTACTTTTTCATGTATTTTTCCTCCGAGCTGAAATGCCAATGTGCATACTTGTCCATGAAGTATAGCATCTCTAAAAGAAGCCCTTTATCTTTATTATTTAGCCTAATGTTAATTTCATTCAAAATTTTTACAAAATATTTATGCTGCTCATCAATCTCATCAATGCCGGTCTCTAATGACTTATCCCATTCTATTTTTGAAAATTTTTTATTTTTACTCTTATCAAGAGCGCTCCAAGTCAATTTCCATTCTTCAAACTTGTCTCCACGATGTACACAGTGCGTATGCTCTACTTCCACATTTAATGCCCCGGCTTTTTCTAACAGTCCTTGGAAATAATAAGTAAGCAGCTCACAAAATATGGGGTCGGTGGATATTCCATATCCCCTTATTATTCCTTTGCCGCCATCTAAAACCTCACTTTCTAACCTTCCAAAATTGTAAAACATATGCCAATATTTTACGCCTTCTTTTATCAGTTTATTTGGATTATCAGGCCACTTTAAAAATAAATCCGAAACTCCCCCACTAATACGCGGCACGGTCCGTGCCATGCGCTTAAACGCCGATTCACCAAACAACTCTTTAAACGCCTTTAAAAACAAAATATCGTAGCTATGAGGATACCAGTCTGCAATCTTTATCTCATCTTCCGTAGCAGGGCCATTGTAACCGTATTCTTTCATCTTGTTATAAAGCCGCTGCATGCCTCCAGTGCCATATTTTTCCCGCACAAAATGTATTCTCGTATAATATATGCCACCACGAGTCATTCTATCATTTTGGTCTTTAAACTCCATAGTTTCAAATTGTGGATACATATATAAATGTTGTGTAAAAACTCTCATAAATTTTAAACTTTTAAAGGAAGTTTCAAGTTTGATGATACTGAGCACTAGCTCTCATCATCTTCGAACAGGTGCTTATATACATCAGCAGGATTCCGCGTTTCTTCTTCCTCATCTTCCTCCAAAAACTTTTCTATGTTCTCTTTTCGATAGGTCCAGTAATGAATTCTCCAAAGCTTGCCCCGTGCAACGGTAATTTCATCTACTATGGGCTTTAACACACCGAGCTCTTCCAATGTTATGAAAACGTGCCTATCTGCAGGAGTGAGTATATTATCAACAACCATGTCTCCGTAGCCAAAGAAGTTTACCACATAATAAGCAAGCTCTTTAATTTCATCGTTGTTCATTCCCCTCTTAGTTAGAAGCTTTTTGAGGACCCTGTACAAAATGTCATACGTGACTATATCCATCTCCCAAGAGCATGGCGGTAATAATTAAAAAGATTTCGCAAGTGTAATATACAGAAACAGCAATACCATGATGGGTAAGAGCAATAAGAAAAACACCATATTACAAGGGTGGCGCTGTCAATGGTTTACGACCTCCATGTTCACATAAATCCACACGCTACGGAAGGAGAGATATACGAGTACGACACATATGCAAAAATGCTACACTTAGATTATGTGGGCTTTGTGATTCATTATTCACCAAGCATGCCCGAGAAGTTGCTAAGAGATTTTAGAGATATATTATCGACATTTACCACCAACGCGCTAGCTGGTGTGGAGCTTCATTATCCAATAAAGAAGGTACCTAGAGGATTCGATTATTATCTCCTACACTTTTCAAATATTATGCTTGACGCAGACCTATTAAAGAGATTTCACTCAATGATAATCGCACACCCGTTTGCTTACGGTATGCGAATTAGCGATTCTCTAATAACTTTATTAAAAAAGAACGAGCTTGCTGTTGAATATAATTCATCACATTACAAAAATAGCATGCGAGAATTCTACAACGCTTGCAAAGATCAGGGCATTCAAATCACATTTGGTAGCGATGCACATAGCCCAAGCGAGATGGGGGAGGGCTTTGACTATGCCTCACAATACATAACTCCCTTTAATGAGCTCAAAGTTGTGCGGGGGTACTCACATGAGTAAAGAGGATATAGAGAGAACCATAGATATTCTGCGCAAGGTTGTGCCCGAGCACCCGTATAAATCACATAACCCATTTCACATTCTCATTGCAACCATAATATCGCAGAGAACAAAGGACGAAGTTACTTACAAAGTGGCAAATAAGCTCTTTGCAAAGTATCCTCGAGCAAAAGACCTGAAAAACGCGGACGAGGAGAGCATTGTAAAACTCATATATCCTGCTGGATTTTACAAGCAAAAAGCAAAGAAAATAAAAGAGGTAGCAAGAATCATTGACGAAGAGTACCATGGCAAAGTGCCTAGCACCATAGAAGAGCTCCTGAAACTGCCCGGAGTGGGTAGAAAAACCGCAAATATCGTGCTATCCCGCGGATTCGGTAAGAAAGCAATTGCCGTAGATACACATGTGCACAGAATAACAAATCGGCTCGGGTGGGTTAATAAAAAAA
>JALULR010000109.1 GCA_027056155.1 DHVE2 group archaeon | reverse complement strand
ACCTGCTCAGATGGCGCAAAATTGTTCTTGAAATCATCGTAACTTAAATAATGATGGTACATCGGTGAACGCTCATTGTTCACATCTCCCAAAAACTTGTTGAGCTCGTCCTCATGGCTCCACTTTAATACTATCGTAACCCATATATCTTGATTGCTATTCGCTTTACCAATGTACGTACCCTCTTTTATTAAATTTGCTCTGTATCCATTTGTTATAGGCACCTTCTCGTTGCCTGCTAACCCTGACATTAGTCCAAAATACAACCCACCAGCCACTACTACCAGCACTATTGAAAGCACCATTATTTTCTTCCTTCCTATTTTTCTATCCATTTTTTTCACCACCATCTTAGCACCTGATGCTACGCATCATGGCGCAAACTACATTATCATCGAAAAGCAGTATTTATGCCTTTCGTTTTTCAAGCACTATATAAATCCTGTTACACTTCAAAGTTACACAATATATATCAATCACTCAATAAGGGATACAAACATAATCTACGCATATCAAAAATTTCAAATTTTTGGCGTAACACTTTAAAATTAAACAACACTTGAAAGTTGTACTTTGCAAACTAATGCTTTCACCTAACGCAAAAATACATGCACAACCTAAGAGAGATAAAAATGCAAGTTCTCCACCGTAACACCAAAAATTTAAGCTTACATACCCATGCACCGCTGTGGAAATAAACTACTGCCAACACTGCAACGTGCCCATACTGGGTAAAAGATGCGATATCTGCAAATCCACCAAGCTAGGAAAGCTTAGGTTTCATGATATGGGGGATATTAGACCAATTTCAAAAGGAGAGCGAAGTGTCTTGCTTAGAGAGCTCCATAGAAAGGAGATTAGGGATTATCTACGTTCTAGATTAATCCTGCTCGCAAGACAGCCGGGCTTGGACTATCGCCGTGATGTTTTTGTAGATGGATTTAAGATGGGAACGCTAGAATACATAAAAGAGCAGCACTGGCGCTATAGATTCATACCTACCGGAAAAGGAGCAGCGCTTTTTCGTGCGCTAACCGGTGAGGTGGATTTCAATATAGATATGAAAGGGCATATAAAAGGAAAAAGAATAAATGAAAATTTTGATGGTGACTGGGCATTGCTCTCTGCGGGAAATTGTACTGCGGTGGCGGTGCATGGTAACAAATACTCGAAAGTTAAAGATGTGTTTTGCAGAAAAGTCAAACCTAGGAAAAAAACGGGAATTAGAGAGCTTGTCATAGCAAACAAAACATACATAGATAATATTGAGAGAAAGGCAGTAAGGTACATACGCTCGCGTGGCGCGGACTATGTGGCATTTTCAGGTGGAAAAGACAGCGAAGTTGCACTCTATCTTGCACACAAGGCAGGAGTGACTAAAGCGATATATGCCAATACAGGCATGGAATTTCCAGAGACAGAGCGATTTGTATATAACTATGCGGATTTTCTTGGCATAGAGCTAATAGAGCTCAAGCCCAAGCAAGATTTTTGGAGCATAGCAGAGGAGAAAGGCATACCAACTAAGGACTCTAGGTGGTGCACCAAAGCTCTTAAATTAGAGGGTATAAAACGATTTAAAGGCACAATGGTTGATGGCTCAAGAAAATACGAATCCCTTGCAAGAATGATGCGCTCTAATGAGCGGAAGCTTGGCAATCTCAGAGTAATATATCCAATTAGAGATTGGCTTGCTCTCGACATCTGGACATTCATTTACGCTCGTGGCTTGCCATATAACCCACTATATGATATGGGCTACGAAAGAATAGGGTGCTATATGTGCCCTGCGATGCTAAATGCAGAGTTTCATCATGTGCGAGATACCCACCCTCGCCTGTATAAAAAATGGTACAATTACTTGCAATCACTGGGATATACAAAAGAAGAAATATTAGATGGAGTTTGGAGATGGAGAGATACCCCCAAAAAGATGCGTAGTATGATACAAAAGTGAAGTGAGAAATTTTAATTATACACACACCATGTAGGTAGTATGAATATAAGAAAGCCCATTGTAAGCGTTCTCGGTCATGTAGATCACGGTAAAACCACATTATTGGATAAAATAAGAGGTACAGCTGTTGTGAAAAGAGAGGCTGGTGCGATAACGCAACACATAGGAGCCACAGAGGTCCCTATTGAAGATATATATAGAATTTGCGGAGCGCTAATGCGCGGTAAAAAATTTAAAGTGCCCGGGTTGCTATTTATAGACACTCCTGGCCATGAGGCATTTACCACGCTTCGCGCAAGAGGGGGCGCGCTAGCTGATATTGCAGTTTTGGTGATAGATGTCAACGAAGGTATAATGCCTCAAACAGTGGAATCGATTAACATATTGAGAAGATACAAAACCCCGTTTGTAATTGCAGCAAATAAAATTGACCGTATAAGTGGTTGGAAGAGCGATGATAACGAAGCATTTATAATAGCATTTCAAAAGCAGAAAGACAGAGTTAAAGAGGCACTTGACGAGAAAATATACCATATTGTTGAGCAGCTTTATGAGTATGGGTTCTCATCAGATAGATACGACCGAATATCCGATTTTACTCAAAATATAGCTATAGTGCCCATGAGCGCTAAAACAGGGGTGGGCATTGCAGATTTATTACTCATATTAGTGGGGCTAGCACAGCGATTTTTAGAAGCAAATCTTCGTACTGAAGAGGGTCCCGGAGAGGGTACTGTGCTCGAAGTGAAGGAAGAGCGCGGTCTTGGAA
>JALULR010000108.1 GCA_027056155.1 DHVE2 group archaeon | reverse complement strand
TACCACAAACCTCCGAGGTTAGCGGGGAATGATTTTTTACATATTTAAGATTTTGGCGATTTGAAAAATGATATTACATCCATCTTGCGATTTCTTAACATATTAGCCAAATATTTAACGAAAAGTGTACGTAAAAATAAAAAATATTAGATTTTACAGTTTTTGCAAGTATCTTCTGCGCCATGCAGCAATTATTCCCACTATGAATATCAGCAGTGGAAGCATCAGCATGTTGGAGAACTCTGGAACCGCTTGGTTGATCTCCAGAGTTAGTGAAATATTGTAGGACAAATTACCCCATTGCCCTGTAGTTTTGTTGTAAGTATATCCCACCACATATAGGGTATATGTTCCAACAGGTGTAGAAGCATCTGTGTATATAGTCAGATTCAAATTAGATACCGCTGAAGTATTATCCAGCCATGGCTGAGCATCCACATAAGAAACATTGAAAGATGCCGTTGCACCATTGGGTAGCCCATACACCTGAAAATGTCCCACAGAGGTATTCCATCCGTAGGGATACCATACCTTCAAGTTAAACCATGTATTGTCTCCCACATTGACCGTTCTTTTGCCCTGCTCGGTGGTTATTCTGAATCCAATATCATGTATAAGGTTCCATGCATCTAGTACGCCCCAACCAGTGGGCATGTCATATCCCGCTGTGGGTTGTATATCAGACGGATAATTACTTGGCCACACCCGTGTAACATCCCAGAATGGAGGAGAAGATGAATACTTTCCATTGTGATAGTAATCATATCCAAGGTAGTAGAGAGTGGGGCCAATCCAACCAAATCCGCTAATTCCACTTTCATTATAGCCATACTGTCTGCCCACGTATGCGGCCAGTTCCCCGAATATCCCTGCTACCACGGGGCTAGCCACAGAAGTCCCTGCAATAATATACCACCCATATCCACCACTTCCATCGCTTAAATTAACCAAGGTTCTATTTCCCACTGCAGACACATCAGCAACTACTCTGCCACCTCTATTACCAATGGCATTAACTTGGAACGAAGGTTCTGTATAATTAGTGCTTATCCCGCATTGTGTGCCCCAGTAATTCTTATTGCTAGTTTGACTAGTTGTGTCGTACCATACTGCCTCATCTAGCCTAGGATTCGTGTTTGGCTTGTTCCAGAAGTTTATGTTATAACCCATCATAGTGGTATCGCCCAAGCCACTCTGATCTGCGCCATCTGGGATAGGGGTTGTTGCACCCACTGCCACAATGCCATATGTGTCTGTAGCCACGTCAGCTGGTACACTAGACATATTTGCAGCGTCATCACCACTCGATGCAAAAACAGTAACGCCCATGGCATTCAACGCTTCAATATCTGGCTCAGATGAACCACCTAATTTTCCATCACCGTAAGTTCCCCAAGAATTGCTCACTGCTACCAATGTTCTATCTGTCTGCTTAGCTAAGGTATTCAAAATATAATCGTACTCTGGGTCAGGGAAATTCGATTCACCCGGATATCCGCTACTCAATAATGACGCACCCCCCGGGCCATAAACTAAAAATGTTTCTATTCCCGGTGCTAGCGTCCCAACCATCTCCAAGTCTAGTTCGTTCTCAGATGAAACAGAGCCATCGGTGTTACTCCCAGGGGCAACCGTTCCAGATGTGCCATGCCATGCAATTTGAGAAACATTATATCCTACTTCAGCTGTCAATTCGTTCTGTATCCATGTTGGAGTTACCTTGTAGTAATATTCCTTCACAGCATTGGGATCAAACGGTGCATATTGCGTTGTGCCCCCAAAAAGACTGTAACTGGCACCCTCCCAAAGAACTGTGGCAACTCTCAACTTTGTGGGGAATATATGCTTTGAGCTTGGCTGAGCAGTAGCCGAGTTATTAAACATCTCGTACACATGATAAAGTTTTTGAAAATCAGCGCCGCTCATGTATCTCCGGTTTATAGTTACACCATCTAAGTTCTTTGCTAGAAGGTCCTGATTTGAAGAAGAAGTAACGAAATTAAGGTGATATCTTATGGCATTGTTGAAACCTTTTACATCGTAGATATAGGGAATGATTCCCGATGGTAATTCAATTGGGCCCATGTTTGCGTAGTATTCATCTTTATAGCTCAACCCATCTCCTTTAAAAAGTCCAAATTTCACGTTGAACGCTTTATCAATTTTTTTCATAGAATCATAGATTATTATGGAATTTCTCATCTCAGAAGTACTCTGAATGTGCAATCCCTTGGATTCGAGCCACATAACCATGGCATTATATACTTTAGGAGCCGGAGCATGCATTTTCATAAATTCTTCCCATGTATAAAAATGTCTATACTCGGGAGAGTGTGGGTTGTTTATTGCTCTAAGATTTCCTTGAAGTAAAGAATCATTTGCCCACTTAAATGCTATTGTTATCCAAATTTTTTGATTTTCATCAGGTGTGCCCACATATTGCTCCATATTCACAATTCCGGAATTATAGCTTTTTTCATAAGGCACAGGAGTCCCAAGAACAAATCCATTTCTTGCCACGTTTGGCGTATGCGAGAAAAACACAAGTGCCGATACGCCTACCACAGCAATGACTATTAGGATCACGAGCGGTTTATTAGATTTTCTTTTCTTTTTAGGTTTTATTGGCTTACTGAGTCCATTTATATAACTGCCCCCACGTATCTCTTCATTTCTCTCTAACCATCTCTTATAGCTCCCACTACTCATATCTTCCCCCATAATAATAA
>JALULR010000107.1 GCA_027056155.1 DHVE2 group archaeon | reverse complement strand
CTCTAGCTTTTTTTATTATTTCTTCTCTATTGCTCATGATATTCCGAAGGCAACATATTTAATAAACCTTCCCTATACCTAAGTATGATTGTGCTAGGGCATAAAGGATATAGTGCCAAATACCCCGAAAATACCCTGCTCTCTTTTAAAAAGGCCATTGAATATGGAGCTGATGGGGTAGAGCTAGATGTCTGGCTTACCAAAGACGGCAAGGTGGTGGTACATCACGACCCAAACATAGTTGAAACATACGGGGCGGACTTATATATAAAGGAAAGCACACTCGAAGAGCTGAAAAAATACGAGTTTGAAGGCGAAAAAATACCTACCCTCGACGAAGTGTATGCCACCTTGCCTGACAACGCAACAATAAACGTAGAGATAAAAGATATTGACGCTAGCATTCCCGCGCTTAACATTGTACGAGAGCATAACGCCGTGGCAAGGACGATAATATCCTCTTTCGACGACCGCGCTTTAAAAAAAGTGAGAAAAGAAGAGCCAAACATAAGAATCGGGCTGCTCATTAGCCGAATATACAGGAAGTACGAGCTCATTCAGCTTATGCGCAAATTAAAACCACACTACATAAACGTACCCATACAAGGCTCAGAGGTGCTTGGCAAGACAACGTTTGTTCTTTACCTAAAAAGCATTAAGCTCATGAGAAAAGGCATAATTATGTGGACTGTAAATGACCCTAAGGAGTTCGAGCCTTACTATAACATGTGCGACGGCGTGATTACCGATGAAGTGGAGTTAATGATAAAAAACAGGGAGGCGCACCAATGAAAATCAATATAGCGCGAGTGATGCAATACGAAGAAGAGCTTATAAAATTGCGTAGGGATTTTCACATGCACCCAGAGCTGGGTTTTGAAGAAAAAAGAACTTCGAAAATTGTGGAAGAGTACCTAAAAGAGCTAGGCATAAAAACAAGGAGGCTTGCAGGCACGGGCATTGTTGGGGACATAAAAAACGGTGGCACTAAAACCGTAGCTATTCGCGCGGACATGGACGCACTACCATTGCAGGAAGAGAATAAAGTGAGCTACGCTTCAAAAACCCCGGGCATAATGCATGCTTGCGGCCACGATGCCCATACCGCCATGCTATTAATTACCGCCAAAATACTATCCGAGCTGGATTTTGAAGGAAACATAAGGCTAATTTTTCAGCCTGCAGAAGAGGGCTTGAATGGCGCGGGAAAGATGGTCCAAGAAGGCGCCATTGACGGTGTAGATGCCATACTCGGGATTCATGTTTGGATTGATTTGCCCGCAAAGAGCTTTGGCATAGAGCCGGGGCCAATAATGGCCGCTGTGGATAAGTTCAAAATATCGCTCACAGGCGTAGGCGGGCATGGGGCCTCACCCCACGAGACAAAAGACCCTATAGTGTGCAGCGCAGAGCTTATTTCGGCACTGCAAAGCATTGTATCAAGAAACATAGACCCCATGAAGAGCGCAGTGCTCACTGTGGGCAGGTACATGGGGGCACAGCTTTTAATATTGTGCCCGAGCGCGTGGAGCTTGAAGGCACAGTACGCACATTCGAAAACGAGGTACATGAGCTTGTTAAGGAGCGGTTTTTTACCATAACTCAGGGTATAGCGAAAGCTTATGGGTGCAAGGAGCACATAGAGTATAAGACCTTAAATTATGCTACCGTTAATGATGCACAGCTTGCTAAAATAGCCATCAAAGTAGCAAAGGAGCTTGGCAGCGAGGTGGTGGGAGAGCAGAAAAACATGGGCGGCGAGGATTTTTCAGAGTATGCTATGCGCATTCCCGGATTATTTGCGTTTTTGGGCATTCGCAACGAAGAAAGAGGCATAGTAAACCCGCACCATAGCCCAAAATTCGACATGGACGAACCTGCACTTCCCTACGGGGTGGCATTTGAGGTAAACACAGCGTTAGAGCTCTTAAAATCATAGCAAGCTATCGAGCATTGCACGGTAAGTGTGGTCCCTAATCATAACGCTCTCTTGCAGTGATAGAAACTGTATATTCGGCTCCTCCACCAGCACTCCGGTGCGCTCTCCAAAATTTTCGAAAAAGGATATGATCTCACGGCTCTGGCGCAAGTTTCTAAAAGGTGCAAGTGCTATGCCTTCGAGCATATCATACGCCAAGAATACAATGTTGGACAAATCTAGATCTAGTGACTTATAATTTATTGATTCCATTTTCTCCATCTGCTCCGGGTTCGAGCGCCAGTGAGCAAATACCAGCACATCATAGCCAAGAACGCGTAAATTGGGCACCACCCGCCTTATTAGCCACCCTTCTTCATATAGCTTTTTCCTGATTTTAGAAGCAGTTTGTACCGTTGCGTTTATTTGCTCAGCAAGAGCATTTAAAGACATGGTAGGATTTACCACAAGCTCTAGCATTGCCCTGCGCTCTCTACTAGTAAGCAATTTTTTAGGGGCCATGCTTTTTTGCCCGTATCCACCATGAATATTAGTTTCCATGCCTGCGTCTCTGCATAATATGCCCGAGTAATCAAAGAGTATAGGTATGCGAGCAACTTCCAGCGGTAGGATAACAAGATTTATGTTGCTCTCTTTTAATAGCTCCATTATCTTGATATACCTCTCTGTAAGCGTGAGCATCTTTTTTAGCTCAGTGTAATTTTTAGAAATACCAAACACGAATCCACGATACGATTCCGCTAGTCCGTAAAATACCTTTGATGCGGTTTTAAAAAGCTCGGAATTTTTTATACTCTTTATTTCCTGCAGT
>JALULR010000106.1 GCA_027056155.1 DHVE2 group archaeon | reverse complement strand
AGATAGGGGTGAGACAGAGCTTGCAATGTTTTTTTTTTTTTCTTAAAACTACGAAAGTGCAAAAGTGAAGTTTGAGGCAGCTATTGCAAACAATGTAAAAAATAATGTGGCGTGGCTGGGAAAAGCATCTGCGGATTTGCATCTTGGTAATTTAAAGGAATCTCTGATGGCTTTTAAAAAGGTTATGGAGTTAAATTCAGAGCTTGGAATGGTGATTAGTTGGGGCAATTATTTGATAGATACAGCCAATTTTTACAGTGGAAAGTATGAAAAGGAAGGTGAAGAGGATTATAAGCGAAATATGAATGCAAAGAGAAGAAACGAGTACATGATGACTTCTAAGAGATACAAAGACTACGCTACGGATATTATAAATGCAATTTATACCTATTATCTAAAAAAGCTTAACAAATCTGAGCTTGACGAGGATATGCTCCAATATGGCTTGCACCTTTCGTTGCTCCATCAAGACTATGGTACCATGTACAAAATATCGCAGATTATTATGAGTAAAAACCCACAAGATATAAGCGGTCCATACTACAGAGGAGTGTCTTCACTATATTTGGGAAATTACAACGAAACAGTGGCAATGTTGCAACCTTTACTACAAAGAACGCCCAATAACTACAATGTCTACATATATCTAGCCTATGCTTACGAGCGGCTTTGGCAGTATCGCTATGCATGCGACTTATTGGTTAGTGGATACGGATACACGGGAAACAAAAACGTGTTAGACTCTCTTAAAATCATATATAAAGATTGGCTCAATGTAGATAAGCGCTCTGCAAAGATGTGGAAAGTAGAGAGAAAGCAAGAGCTTAAAAGATTACGTATTCTGTATTCTTTCTAATTATTTTGAAAAATTTACGCAGAAAATACTTTACTATGTACTCAATTACCCGGACTCATGCTCTACATAATCTTTCTCACAGGCGTTTGCAATCTAAACTGCAGGTACTGCGGCGGCTCCATTCCGGAGGAGGTCATGCCTCACGAGATTCAATACAGCATAGATGATTTGAAAAATTTCGTAGAGCGAGATAAAGAGGCAATAATTGCATTTTATGGAGGAGAGCCGTTATTGAGAATTGAAAAAATGAAAGAAATAATTGACAATGTCAAAGCGAAAAAATTCGTGGTGCAAACTAACGGGTTTTTCCTGCACAAGATTCCGGAAGAGTATTTGAATAGATTAGATACAATTCTCGTTTCGATAGACGGCAGGCCTGAAGTTACTAATTATTACAGAGGCAATGGAGTGTATGAAATAGTTGTGGATAGAGTAAAGAAGATAAGGGAGCAGTACAAAGGAGACCTCATTGCAAGAATGGCCGTGAGCGAAGAAAGTGACATATATAGTGAGGTTACGCATTTGCTATCATTGCCCTTTGACCATGTGCACTGGCAGCTCAATGTAGTATGGGCTCCTGATGAGGCATGGCATGACTTTGAGGCATGGGTGAAAAATTCTTATAACCCAGGCATAACAAAGCTTGCTAATTTGTGGATTGATGAGCTAAAACTAGGAAACATTCTTGGTATTGTGCCGTTTCAGGGCGTAATAAAAAGAATGCTCTGGCCAGAGCAAGGCGTGCCCTGCGGTGCGGGCCGCGATGCTTTTGCAATTGCCACCGACGGTAGAGTGCTCGCTTGCCCCATTGGTGGGGAATTTGAATGGAATGAGCTAGGGACAATATATGACAAAGAGCCAGAAGCGCTAAGAAACTCCGTGGATATAGACGAGCCTTGTAAATCATGCGATATATACCCAATTTGCGGAGGTCGATGTTTATTTGCAAATAAAGAGCGGCTATGGGGTATGGAGGGATTTGAGCAAATTTGCGGTACTGTGCGTCATCTAGTAAAAGAAATGCAGCGTGCTCGGAATGTGATTGAAGAGCTCATTCACAAAGGCGTGTTTAAAAAAGAAGAGTTTTATTATCCTCCCTTTAACAACACCACCGAAATCATACCCTAACTTGATAAACCATAATTGCATTTCCCAGCCGTGGACGAGATACACATAGGTGAGCTAACATTCACAAAGTACGGAATGCTATACTTAGAAGAGCAAGAAACTGCTGTGATAGCGGACCTGCATATTGGCTATGAAGACGCAATGGCCATGCAGGGTGTGTTTCTCCCAAAAATACAAGAGCGCCAGATAATTACCACACTGGAAGAGATATACAACGCCTTCGAGCCCAAGAGAATTATCGTAAATGGTGATTTAAAGCATGAGTTTTCCAGAAACATGCCTCAAGAGTGGCAAGAAATTGAGCGAATAATAGATTATATAACAAATCTAAGTGAGCTGGTGGTAATTCGTGGAAATCACGACAATTTCCTCAAAACAATATTAAAAAGGAGGGGCTTAAAGCTCTATGACTCATACTCTATTGGGAAATTTTTCTTTGTGCATGGGCATAGAGATGTCGAGTTGCAGGGCATAACAATAATTGGACACGAGCACCCCAGTGTTAGCTTTCGTGATGAAGTTTCTGCCTTAATAAAGGTGCCATGCTTTCTTTATTCGCCGGATTTGATAGTGCTTCCTGCATTGAGCATATACGCAGCAGGTACAGACATATCCAAAAATGATTTCATTTCACCAATTCTCAATAAAAATAGGAGAGATTTTGAGATATTTGGAATTGATGAAAGCGCAGGTATTCTTCCACTTGGAAGACTCAGCTCTCTCCAAGCACATTCTGCAAATTATTAACTACGTTCTCAAAAGCTTTTGCAGCTTCGGTGTCTTTGTATTCTAACACGAAGGGTGTACCTGTATCGCCGCATCTTACTATATTCCCGTCCATGGGTATGCTTCCTAAAAACGGCACTTTGTATTTCTCAGCAGTCTTCTTTCCTCCACCTTCGCCAAATATCTCGCCGGTCATGTTTTCGATTATACCAACCACGCTCTTGTTCATTTGCTTAGCGAAGTTTATGGCCTTGGTTGCGTCTAATATTGCTACTTCCTGCGGTGTAACAACAATGAGCATTCCGTCCATGTCGGGAATGAGCTGTGCAACACTTAGAGACTCATCGCCAGTGCCCGGAGGCATATCTACTATGAGGTAATCGAGCTCGCCCCATGCTACTTCATCTAGCAACTGCTGTATTGCCTTATGCTTAAGGGGCCCGCGCCACACCACAGGCAGGTCATCTTGAGGAAGTGCCATCTGTATGGAAATTACCTTCAAGTTGGGTATAGGCTCTACGGGCACAATTTTTTGCTCTTCATTGACCTGCAACTTTGCGTTTTGCACACCGAGCATCTTTGGCACATTGGGCCCATGAATATCCGCATCAAGAAGTCCGACTTTAAATCCTTTTAACGCAAGCGTAGCGGCGAGATTCACCGCTACGGTAGTCTTACCTACTCCACCTTTGCCACTAAGAACCATGAGCTTGTGCTTTATGCCTTTCATTTTCTCTGCTATTCTCTTTTCTGCTTCTTTCGATTGTTTTACCCTCTCGGCCATCGCTTTGGCCTGATTTGGATCTACTGGTGCTCCCATTTATATCACCTTGAAGCGGGATAGTGGTACTAATATATCATATTTTTTGGACAAAATTGTAGAATTAACAACATAAATCAATATGCACTAGAAAGAAAATTTACTATGTGATTGATTAGCTCATCTAGCCCGTCTCCGGTTTTAGCGGATATTTTAAGGCGTGAGGAATTTGTTTTAACTAAATCGGCCTTGTTTTCTACATCTATGATGGGTATGTGAAAGTTAGCTCTTAGCTCTTCTAATAATCTTAATTGCTCCTCCATATTATATCCGCAGCTCTCAGACGGGTCTAACACAAAAACTATCAATTGCCCCAAATACCGCAGCGCGAGAATTGCCTGCTTTTCGATGGAATTTCTTTTCTCTAATGGTCTATCTAAGAGCCCGGGCGTATCTATAACCTGTATTTTGATTTGCCCATTATCAAAGTGCCCTAGTACAATCCCTTTTGTGGTAAATGGGTAGCTTGCAATCTCGGGCTTTGCAGTGCTTATCTTACTCACTATTTCCGATTTACCCACATTGGGGTATCCAGCAATGACTACCGTAGGCTCGTCCACGCGCACATCTGGCAACTTGCGGATTATGTCCCTTGCATAGTTTAAGTACTCTAATTCCTTGCGTATATCTTTAATTACAGACGCCGCACGGCCGTAAAATTGTTTCCTGAATTTAAGAGCCTCTTCTACCTTGCCAACACCCTTAATCTTTGATGCATATTTAGACGCAAGTGATTCAATTCGCCCCGCAGCCCAGTTAACAGATGAAAGGCTCTTTTTATACTGATTTTTATCCAATAGTAAATCTAAAAGCGAGCGATAAAATGGGTGGAGCTTGTTTATATACGGAAAAGAATTAACATACTTTCTTAGCGTGCTAACCGCGACGTCTCTTGCAGTGTATATCTTCGCTATGCTAAGATTTTTCTCCATGGCAAGACGGTTTCTTGAATAACCTACCTCTACTTTCTTGGCGTGGCGAAACATCTTGTCGATGAGCTCTTCGGATTTGAGCACGGTTGGTATCTTGGTATGCACAGCGCCCATAAAGAGTGGTGGTATATTATTGTATCTTCCATTACATACTTCTCCGCCCAACATGCGTGCGTAATCGCCTATTTTTCACGAAAACGAGTACGCGATTATAAATTTGCCTTTGAAAATTTTATATATCTCCTAAGCATATCTTGAATTCATGGAAAGAATGGCTATGTTAGGGGTAGTTATTATTTACGTGGTGAGCGCAATATTACTAGTTCTCAGTACACATGCACTTGCTGAAAAAAGCAGGCAGTGGGAAGCAGAGCGCTTGAGAACGCACCATGGCCCATGTTTATGGGCAATCCACAGCATACCGGCCTAAGCAAATACAACACAGCGAGCAATTCCGGACGAGAGAAATGGTGCTTTGACACCGGCCTAAAAATGGAGTCTTCGCCGGCAATTGGTAAGGACGGCACAATATATGTGGGCTCCACTGATTACTCTGTTTATGCACTATATCCCAATGGCACAAAGAAGTGGAGCTTTGGTACAGATAATGAAATATACTCATCACCTGCAATAGGCTCTAACGGCGTGATATATATTGGCTCGGATGATGATAACCTGTATGCTATAAACCCCGACGGCACGCTTAGATGGAAATTTCCCACAAACGATGTTGTTGACTCTTCTCCAGTCATAGGAGAAGATGGCACAATATACGTGGGCTCTAATGACGGAGCACTCTATGCCCTAAATCCAGATGGCACGCTAAAATGGAAGTTCACTACAGGCGATGCTATAAAATCATCTGCGGCAATAGGAGAAGACGGCACTGTGTATGTGAGCTCTGATGATGGTTGCATTTATGCAATCGGCAACGTACCTCCCGCTCCACCAAGAAATCTTAGAGCGCAAATAGGTGATGGGTACGTGAATCTAAGCTGGGCAGGCCCGACTGATGATGGAGGTGGCAAAGTTTTGCATTATAAAGTTTATCGTAATAGCGCGCTAATTGCTGAAGTTAGCGCATCGCGGCTGTGGTTCAACGACACAAAAGTAAAAGTATCCTCAAAATATAGTTATGAGGTTAGTGCGGTTAATGCGGTTGGAGAGGGAAATTTGAGCAATTTTGCTAATGTGAGCTGGAGCACGCCCACAGTGCCGCAAAACTTTAAAGTTGTGCGTGGAGATGGCTATGTTCTCTTATCATGGAGCGCGCCGGCAAGTGATGGAAATACGCATATTATCAACTATGTTATTTACAGAAACGGTGAGTTGCTTGCAAAGATAAACAGCAGCTCGCTATCATACAACGATTCAAATGTCAATGTGAAAAATAAGTACAGCTATAGTGTAGCTGCGGTTAACGGAGTGGGTGGTGGTACCAAAACCGAAGCGAAGGAGGTGGCATGGAGCACACCATGGCAAGTGAGAAACTTGAAATACCTCATTGAAGGAGGCATGTTTGGCACACCGAAGCTGGTACTTAGCTGGAGCGCGCCTAAGGATAATGGCGGAACTAAAATAAAGTACTACGAAGTGTATCTCTATCTTCACGGAAAATGGAAGCTTGCCGGGTGGTCTAATACCACATCGACGAGCATTGACATGGGCAATTACCTAAGCTCTACGCTATTCGGCGGCTCTCAGGTCATTAAGGTGGCTGTGTTTGCTGTAAATGCGGTGGGATATGGGCAAGGAGCGTATATACCCGCAACGGTGCCTTTGCCAATTAACTGGTACGTTTGGGCGGGCATAATAAGCGGGATAATCGTAGCTGCGGTAATAGTGACCCTTCTCTACATGAAGATGAGAAAAAAGAAAAAATAGCTTAATTTCCACTGCATATATCCAAGCTAGCACGTGTGCCATGCTTTACAGTAAATCTAGATTTATATCGCTCGAAAATCTTTATTAATTTAGGGCCAAACAAATCCACAAATATGAGGTTGCCCACTGCGTGCATAGTATCGAAATAAATGGATAGAGACCACACGAGGAGAAAGCTCTCTATTGTATGTGGATAAATAAACGCAAGCCAGTACCAGATATTCATTATTATGCCGTACACGTACCCATACAAAAATGCCACAGCCATGAAAATGTAAATTCCAAATTTATTTTGGGTCAGGTGCTTCAGTCCTGCACCCACCACACCTGCTAACCCCCACGCTAGCATTTGCCACGGAGTCCAAGGTCCTTGTCCGAGCAAGAAATTAGAGAGCAAAGCGGTTTCAAAGCCTACCATGCAACCAACATAGGCTCCAAATACCATGCCAACAGTCATTATTATAAAAGTGCTTGGTTGCACGGAGGGTATGCCTGCAAAGGGCACGCGTGCCGCTGCCGATATTGCCCCAAGAATAGCAATTAGTGCGATATCTTTTGAGCCTTCAACCTTTTCATTGAATATAACAAGAAAATCAACAAGCAATAGCCCTAATATTACCAATGACAAAAGCCCCCAGTACCGCTCCATATCGCTGCCGAGCTCGATGGTCATAAATAGCATGGCTATTAGGGTCGCGGGTAAAATCAAATGTAGCGCCTTCAAATGGGCACCCCCAAGTCTTCCTCAATTAGAATCTTAGATTCTGCATCACCGCTCCTCTGTGCTAGCTTGTTTAACTGTGTGGAAAAGGTCAGTGTGGAAGTTAGCATATCTCTTCTCCGCCCTACAAGGGCAAACTTACCCTGTGACATGAGAGCGACTCGGTCTGCTAGCCTCGCCATGAGCTCGATGTCATGGCTTATTAGAATCACTGTGCCATGCTCTGCGTAATCTCTAACTAGCGCTACAAGCTTCTTTTTCATATTCCACGATAGCCCGCGGGTGGGTTCGTCGAGAATGAGTATCTTCGGGTTAAATACCAGCACGGTTGCCATTGCAAATAGTAATTTTTCACCGCCTGACAAATCCATAGGGTTTCTTGCGGCGAGGTGCTCTATGCCTAGGTACTTCATAACCTTCCTGCTCTTCGATTCTACATCTTTTTTGCCCTTTGCACGAAGCGTATATGCAATATCTTCAAGCACAGAATTGCCAATAATATGCAAGTTTGGATTCTGGAATACTAGCCCTATCTCGTCTTTAGGCACTTTGTAAATTATCTTTCCTCGCACAGGTTTAATAATACCTGCAATGAGCTTGGCTAGCGTGCTTTTCCCAGAGCCGTTTCTTCCAATTATGCCAAAAACCTCGTTTTCATACAGCTTAAAAGATAGGTTATTAATTACCGCTCGCTTGTTGTAAGAAAACTTGAGATTCTTAGCTTCAATCGCAGTTTTGCCATGCTTGCGCGCCTTTTCAGTAATGCGCAGTTTATCAAGCTCTACGTGAAGATGCTTTTGAGCCTCTTTTACAGTTAGCGGGATATGACGCAGCCCTTGGTACTTAGCCACTCTTGCAACCGGTGGATAGCCTATGCCAAGAGCATCGAAATCTAGCTGCTCGGCAATTAATCTAGGCTCTCCGTCTCCAATTACGCGGGCATTGTCAAAGACCAATATGCGGTCAGCTAGGTGCATAGTATTTTTCACTCTATGCTCTACTAACAACACGGTAAGCCCTAAGTCCTCATTTAGCCTGCGCACTATTGCCAAGATGCTCTCGGCACTCTTCGGGTCTAGCTGGCTAGTGGGCTCATCTAAGACCAAAATACGAGGGTGCCTTGCCATAGCTGCAGCAATTGCAACCTTCTGCTTCTCACCGCCAGACAAGCTAACTATCTTTCTTTTTCTGATATCGGCAATATCTAATAAGTCCAGCGCTTCTTCCACTCTTCTTGTAATTGTTTCCTCTTGCAAGCCCGCGTTTTCCAGCCCAAATGCAATTTCCCGCTCTACAGTGCTCATTAAAATTTGGTTTTCTGGGTCTTGCAGCACAGTGCCCACTACTCTTGCCATATCCCGGGTTGGTGTGCATGCTGGGTTCTTTCCACCAACGAGAATCTTGCCCAGATATTCACCACCGTAAAAATTGGGAATAAGCGAGTTAATCGCCCGTAGGAAAGTGCTCTTTCCGCTTCCAGAGCGCCCCACAATTAGGACAAACTCGCCGCTTTCTATCTTTAAATCTAGAGCTCTAAGCGCAAATTTATCTGTGTTTGCGTATTTGAATCCAAAGTTCATGAGCTCAATTTCCATGGTAACCACCGAGTATTGTAGCGGGCATGGCCGCGGCAAGCAACTCGTAAAAAGATTGGTACGTAAGTAGGTAAATGATTAGTGCTAGTAAATCCACAGCAAATAAAGCAAGCATCACAAAATCTCTCACTTTATAATCTATCTTTGTCCATCTAGTCCGCTTTTTGGAAGGAAAGCCATGGAGCTCAAGAGACTCTGCTATGTTAATTGCTCGGTCCAGCGATAGGTTAACCATTGAAGATAGTATGGGCAATCTCGCTTTAAGCTTATTTTTAACTCCTTTCTCTTCAAAGCTCATGCCCCTGGCAACCATGCTCTCTCGAATCTGTTCAGCATCGCCTACTAGCACTGGGAAAAAGCGCATTGACAGGGCAATTGAAAATACACTTTTCTGCGGGATTTTTAGAGAGTCCATTATTAGTACAATATCGTCAAACTCTGTGGCAGAGGAAAACACCGCAAACGCCGATGTAATAGCAAGAAGCCTCAGCACCATAATTAGAGAAAACATCAGGCTACCCATGCCCAAAAGAACGATGTTGAATACAAATATAAGCAATGCGGAGAGCATTGAAAACTTCATGTATGTTCCATATCTTTTCAAATCTGCAAAAACGGCGGGCACAGAGGCCACAATGAGTAAAATCAATACTGCAAAGAGAGAGCTCATTATGAGTGATAAGCTCACAATCAACAGTACCCATGCAAATAGCACCGCGGGATTTACGGTCATGCACCCTCACCTGCAAAGACCCAGAATCCATGCTTATGAAATAGCATATTTACGCATTTTTCCATATATTCATGCTCACCACCTATGTATATTACTGCATTCTCACATGCCCAAGTGCCCGCAGGGTTAAACGGTGACTGCACTATCTCCGCAAAAGCGCCGTCTCGCATATTTCCCCCTGAGTCCTGCACTTCTTCGCCCTCCATATAGTACGGCAATCCGAGCTCTTTGTGCATAGAATCGAGTTTTTTAGATAGCGTGGTATTAGAGCCCACAACAATCACATTGCTACGCTCAACATCTACATTTTTGCCGTCTGGTACAAGCTCTGTATTTACTTTGCCTCTGAGATTTTGAGCGATTTGCTCTGCTATGCTTTGGCAATCACGAGCGTAAACAATCACCGTTTTGTATGTTTTTCCAGCATAGCCATGAACCAGCGGCTCTGGAAAATCTGCAAGCTCTGCCGTGGTAAATGACCTGTTTTTCCATGGGTGATAGTCCCAGCGCATTACATCTCCAGCATGCAGTATATACTGGTTCGCACCCACATTGGCAAGGAGCCCGTTGATATAGTAAAACCATGCTTGCGAGCTAGAATTGCCACCTATCCCATCTATGCTTTTGACAAATCCTCCACCGTACGCGGTTTTCACAGCCGCTACGCTTTCTAACGCGGATAGTGCGCTCTCGCCCGGCTTCACGGTGGTGTTTTTGATGAGCTTTGCACCGTAATTTAAGGATATTATTACCCTAACCTCTGCACCAGAGCTCTGTGCCACTGGCTGATATAATGGAATATGTAGCGCGAGCAACACAATAACTATGAGCGCCACCGCGGCGATTAGCAAGCGCACTGGTTGCATTGATAGAGCATGGTTTCAATGTTTTTTAAAATTTCTAAAGGGTAGTTTACTATTTGCTCATCCCTTCGGACGGTTTAATTATTTCTTTTTATATAGAGTTATGACTTATTTTATTATAAAAGTATAAAAAATTAATAAAACACTCACCTTTGCCTGTTGTTAACGGGTGTAGCGGTGTGTGTGGTAGTTGAGTCATCCAATATATTTCATTGTTATAAAT
>JALULR010000105.1:1830-2770 GCA_027056155.1 DHVE2 group archaeon | reverse complement strand
ATAATCGAGATTTGAGTTTAAAACGAAGGTCTTCGTGTCCTCCGTCTCTTCTCTTATTTCCTCTATTTTTGCGATTTCCGGTATGTACGGGTTCATGATATCAGCCCCCTGAGCACCTCTTTGATATCTATGCCCGCGGGGCATATGTCCGTGCATCTCCCGCAGCCGGTGCACGCGTATATGCCGTATCTCATCACGGGAAAAACGAATTTGTCGTAAATTCGGTAACGAACCCTCGCGTGCCTCTCTTTCCGGAAGTTTTCGGCCGAAGTTCTAGCGTATTCATATAGATGACAGGAGTCCCAGACCCTCACCCTTTCACCCTCGGAGCCGTCCAAATTGGTGATATCCCGAATATCGAAGCAGTGGCATGTTGGGCATATGAAATTGCATTTGCCGCAGGAGAGGCATCTCTCTCCCAGTTCTGCCCAAATTTTATCCTCAGCTCTCTCTTTAATCTGGTTGGAGCAGAGCTTGGTCTCGCATAGGTTAATCTTCGCCATCTTCTCTATTTCCGATTCCACCCTCTTTATTTTTCGCTCTTTTCTCTCCACATCCCTTTCGCTTGCTTCTTCAAAAATCGGAGTTCTCACAAGATACTCTCCTATTTCGCTTCCCACGTCCACCACGTAGCAATCACCGATATCCGTGAGCCAGAGATCGTATGAGGAGGGAACCATTCCTCCGAAGGCCGTGCAGAAGCAGGAGGTGCGGGGATAATCGCATGTGAGTCCTATTATTATCGTGTTTTTTCTTCTCGTCCCGTAATATGGGTCATCGAATTCCCCGCTCATGTAATTATCCAAGATGGAAATTGCACGCACGTCGCAGCCCCGAACTCCGAAGAGCACTTTCTTCTTCGCTTCTATTTTTTCCTCTTTTATCTCGTATCCCCCGTTTTTGCTCCACCGGAAAATCCGCTCCTCGGTGGGAAAGAACA
>JALULR010000105.1:0-1820 GCA_027056155.1 DHVE2 group archaeon | reverse complement strand
CATAGCAATCTCAGAAACATCTGTTATCTCCGAAAATTTAGTGAGTTCACCGCAAACGGGGGCGTAAAGCTCGTATTCTTCTCTAATTTTCTCCAAGAATTTCGTTAGTTTGTTTTTCGGTAATTTTAATACGTAATTCGTCATCATATAGTGTAAAAGCGAATTGATATATTTAATTTTCGAAAGAGAGGAGAGGTTGTATTATACTCCACAAGCTTCCCAAAAAGAACAAAAGAAAAAAAGATAGTGAGGACAGATGTAATTTTATATCATATAACCAACTTAGATTAGAAAAAATATTTAAAATACACAATACATGCCTCTTACTATGTGCAGATTATTCAGGAGGGAGAAGAGCGCAGAATACGCTGTAGATAAAATAATAAACAATTACTTCAACTCAGGCTCTAAGATGTTAGATGCAGATTACAACGAAGTGAAAGGGTGCTTGGAAAGATGGAGTTCTCTCGAGAACACAAATTTTTTAGGTGCAATGGCATATGTGAGGTACGGGAAATGGGAGATTAATAAAATGTGGGATTACATTGAAGAGGATCTTAGTCTAAAACTAGTGGATGAGGAGCATGGTACGTTCATACCTACCATGATAGCCAATGTTGAACTAGAACTAAGATCCAAGATAATCAAGAAAATTCGCAAAAGAACCAAGGGCGTGTTTTCTCCAGAAATCTTGGCGAGAGTAGCCAAAGAAATAGTAAAAGAGAAAGAAGTATTGCAATTAGCCAAAAAATGCGAAAAATCCATGCCTAAGGTCAGAAGAATAAAGAAAAATCATAAGGAGATGTGCTAAGATGAATCTGCTCATGGGAATCGGCAACGCAATGCGTGGCGACGACGGCATAGGGGTTTACGTGGCGAGGAACTTCAAAAAGGAAGGCTGGGAAGTAATCGTGGCGGGGCAGGTTCCGGAGGATTTCACATCCAATATAAAAAAAATGCATCCCAATAAGCTTGTAGTGGTGGACGCCGCTTTGATGGGTTTGGAGCCGGGTGCAATTCGGGTAGTGCCAGTTGAAAAGATACCATCGGTTGCTTTCAGCACCCACGGGATGCCACTTTCATTTTTCATCTCATACCTCCAGGAATTCGTGGGCGAAATAGTGCTCATCGGGATACAGCCAAAGATCATGGAATTCGGAGCCACTATTTCTCCAGAGGTCATGGAAGCGGGAGAAAAATTGCTCCACCTCCTCCAATCCGGTGCGGAAAAAGAAATAAAAACATTATGAAAATTGCAGAGTGTTAACGAAAATTAAAAATTTAAAAACGAAAATCGCAACATTTATTAAGGATAAAGGCATTATATTATCGATGTGTCTTGCAGTACCCGGAAAGATAGTGGAAATTAACGGCTCCGTAGCGGTTGTGGATTACGGCGGGGTGAAGAGGGAAGCGAGAATAGATTTCATCCCGGATGCGAAGGTTGGAGATTACGTCATCGTGCACACGGGCTTCGCCATAGAAAAAGTTCGAGAGGAGGATGCGTTGAAGAGCATAGATGCTTGGTCGTTGATTCTGGGGGAGCCCGAATGAATGAGAAAAATGTAGCGAAAAAAATACTCAAAGAAATTTTTCAAATCGCCAAGGATATAGAAAGAGAAGTTCGATTCATGGACGTTTGCGGAACCCACGAGGACACGATAACGAGAGGCGGAATAAGGGCGTTGCTTCCGGAGAACGTGAAGATAATCGCGGGCCCCGGGTGCCCGGTGTGCATCACTCCAGTGGAAGATATCGTTGCCATGATGGAAATAGCCAAGAAAAAGGATATGATAGTTACAACCTTCGGGGACATGTAC
>JALULR010000104.1 GCA_027056155.1 DHVE2 group archaeon | reverse complement strand
ATCCATCTCTGCAAGTTTGCGAAGATATTTTTCTTTATATTCATCTCTCTCTTTTACTATTTTATTGAGCTCATCGTCTGTCATATCGCCTTTTTCTTCGCTTTCTACCTCTGTCTCATCTTCTTTCTCGCTCACAAATCTTGTGAAATAGTTCTTCTATATAAATATTGCTACACACATGCTTCCAATTATGTATTGCTCATTTAACAACCTGAAACTTAGTTTTGCAGTACGGGCATTCTACAACTTCTCCCGGTAAATAGACACCGCTTATCTCTGCACCGCAGTTAGGGCAGTGCAGGGTGACTACCTTTGTCTCTTCTATCGCCTCAGGCGTTACTATTTCATTTGTTTCACGGTCAATATATGCTTTTAAATAGTTCAATTCGACTGCTTTTAATACTAAGTTCTCTGCCTCTTCCTCGCTCACTTCAAACCGTTTTGCCACCTCGGATACCGGGGTTCTCCGATACATCTTTATGAATGTGGCCACATCTTTATACATCTCTGCCTTTTTCTTTTTTGATTTTTGCCATAGTGCGTAGAATCCAAAGGTTACTGGAAATCCAATTGCTCCACAAAACACACTAACTGCAATGTAACCTTGCCCCGGTTTTTGAATTTCATATATTGCAGGGGGAATTACGAATAGCAATGTTCCCGCTAGAGAGAGTATGAAAAGTGCAAGCCAAAATTTTATTTTCATATCTTGTCTCATTGGAAGAGTATGTAAAAAAGCATATATTAATTATTCTCAGTTTTTTAGTTATTGGTGCCAATGTTGCCCATATCTTTATATACTACTCGGTGAATTATTGCTCATGCAAAAACGCTCTGGCGAGGACCCTATGACCATACTCCTAAATTCGCTGGATTCATTAGCCAAACGCTCAGGAAAGCTCAGTAGAAAGATTTTGTTTGCTTTTTATCTCCTGCTAGCATGGTTAATTGCCGCTCTGGTGCTCTGGGCCCTTGCTGTGCTTGATTTAAACGTATTTGATATTCTCGCATATATGTTTCTAATTGCCATTATAATCGTGGTTATGATATATATGGTAGATGTAAGAGAAAGCCTTGCAAATGTGGTGGCACAGTATCAAGCATACCAATTTATTATGGACATGAGTTTAAAAGTACCTGAAGGTGCAAATAAATTAGAGCGATTTGTAAATTATCTCAATGCAAGCCACGATTTTGAAAAGCGCATAGCCCGTAGAAATGGGAAAATTATGCGGGATATTAATATTGAGGATGTGCACTTTGACATATATGCAGAAATTCCATCGGCGCTCTTTGGAAAATTGCGTGGCATCAAAAGTTATTCTTTCTATCTTGTTATTTTAGACAAACCCAATATTGAGCTAATAAAGAAAATTATTGGTGCTGCGGTGGCAAATTCTAATAAAAAGAAGTTGGAGCTTGGCAGAATTGTCTTGATTGTTAACGAGGTAAGTGACGAGCTCTACGAGTTTATAAAAAGTCAAAATTTACCCGTGCAGCTAGTTCTGGAGATGGAAGATGGCACTTATGATTTTATTCCATTCATAGGTCCTAGGGCGGACCTTCTTCCTTAAACCATGCGGGCAGACCCACGTAGCGATAATGGTCTTTTATTTGCTCTTTATATAACTCCATGTAAAAGCGGTTCCATTGAATGAGGTGAAGTATTCCCTTTTTTGTGATTTTTACAAGAGTTTTTCTGCCCGATGTCTGCAATTCAATCAACCCCTCGTCTATTAATTCGTTTAGCACTTTCTCTGTCATCTTGTGATTGCTTCGTATCTCATGGCGCACATCTGATTTGGTAATTTCATAATTTGTGTTAATTAACTCGTCTAGGTGGCTTTCTATACCCTTTTGGTAAATGTTTATGTTTATGGCGTGAGCTAGCATATTAAGAATTATCACACGATATACTTTATAGCTCTTGTGAATGTGCGCCAACGGTTAATAATGCCTCACTGTGATTTTAAGTTTTTCTCTGCTTTTTGATTTTCCAGAACATAATAAGAGCGTACAGAGAGTATAAAGAATAAATTATGACTCCAATTGCAGGCGCAATGAAAAATTTTGTTTTTGGTTTTTCAATATACTTAAGTGATTTTGCAAATATCCACAAAGAAATACTAAAATAGAGTACAGAATATACAACAAGTGGTAGAATGTTCCAGATTGCTATAATTCCAAATATAAAAAATAATAGTACTATGAATCCGCAAGCAAAATTATCCCATGGCATTTCATCTATGTGTACGAGCACTTGTGCCACACCTTTAGCGCGAGCTCTCTGCCACGCTTTAATATCTTTCCATCTTTCTGGCAGAGACACCTTTACAAATGCGTTTTTTGCAACAGTTTGCTTGAGAGATATACCTTTCTTCCGTAATAAAAGTGAAAATCCATAATCTTCCGACCTAACTGTTGCTGGATACTCGACATCCTGATAAATCTTCGTTTTTTCCCCTTTGTTGTTTCCGGGAATATGATACTTGTAAAGGCTTGGGATTACTAGATGAAGAGCATGGTACCATGCAAACGCATGGGCATAAAAACCGCCTCTTACCTTTGGTACACCGCCAACGGCATCATGGGTTTTTAACTTGCCTAACATGTGCTCTATATATTTTGGGCTATATTCATTTTCGGAGTCCCCCCATATTACTATATCGTATCCATTATCATAGGCGTACTCACAGGCTTCTCTCCTTGCAAATCCGGTACCACCCAGTTTTTTTTGCACTTTAAATTTCATGCATGGATAATTCGTAGTGTATCTCTGTGCAACCTCCCTAGAATTATCCTTTGATGCCCCGTCCAATATTAGTACATCAAATTTCTCGCAGAGACCCTCCATCTTTGCCACGGAACTTAGGCATTTTTCCAGTGCGGAGGCATTGTCTTTATTGAGAATCACAAGAAGAGCTTTCATTCTAGCCTCTCCAGGGTATGCGCCATATTCTTTGCTCTTTCCCATACCGCATCCATGTTGAGATATTCCCAGTTACCGTGTCTGCCCAGTGTAAAAATATGCATCTCTTTTAATTTCCTTCTAAGTTTTGGAACGTATTTGAAGTACTCTTTGTTTGTAATTACATATGCGTATTTGTTAACCCATTTTTCTGCAGTTTCTACCTCAACATGTATGCCTATACGTTCTAATCCAAGTATAGTTTCATCTATTGCATCTTTTGGCTCTTCCTCTGGCCTATGTGAAATTTCCGCTATGATAGTTGCCTTGTTTGGTGGTGCCATGTTGGGACTATAATTATTGAGGAATGCAAGACGATGGAATATAATATCTTTGTCAGGTATATATGCCCAGTGAAAATCGGGTAATTTTCCTCTCACGCCGAGCCCGACTACAGTTACAGAATTATAATCTAATTTTTTGGCTAGGTCGCCTGTGTTAACACCATCAATCTTTGCTAATTCTGGGAGAGGAATGGAAGATACTAATAATCTGTAAAAACTCCCATTAACATCAATTCCTTCCTCGTGGTATTTTATTTTTCGAATATCTGTAGAAAGATTTACCCTCTCTTTGATCAAGCCGTATATATTTCTAGCTAGTGTTTCTATGCCACCATGCAGAGGATAAAAAAACCGAAGCTGATGTAAATAACCCTCCGTTTCAATACCCACCGCTGCACGAAGCACATCCTCTACTGGTGGTTGTGGAATTCTATCCTCTGACCATGCCATTGCAAGTTCATTTAGACTTCTTTTCCATATCTTTTCATTATATGGACCTATGTATTTGTCTACAATTTTTTCACCGAATAGCTGCAAAAAAAACTCACGTAGTGTTTCAGGTCTCTTTTTCTCTCTGGATAAGTTATTTACAAAGTCAAGGAGTATCTCGTACCTTTCTTCAGGAGGTAGGGCAAAAATCCCAT
Source organism: DHVE2 group archaeon (assembly GCA_027056155.1). GTDB lineage: Archaea > Thermoplasmatota > Thermoplasmata > Thermoplasmatales > Aciduliprofundaceae > JAADDK01. Next base: position 6,611 of record JALULR010000104.1, on the reverse strand, counting down.
TTTCGAAAGGGTATTTTATCCATGAGTCACGATATCTTATAACTGTTCTACGGCGATGCATTACAACTGGCCCGGCAATATTAACGAGTTCTCTTAGAATTTCATCATTTTTGGAAAATATAATGTGAGAACCACCTCTATCAAACAGAAAACCATCTCGCTCTTCTGTTTTAAGCAATCCACCAACACGGCTATCTTTTTCAAATATATCAAACTTTATACGCTTATTTTCTAGGTTATACCCAAGTGATAGTCCTGCAAGTCCTGCACCGGCAATTGCAATCTTCACGTCTCGTAATCTCCATAATTTATTTTAACGTTGCGATGGCCGTTGCTTTGTTGCATAACTAAAGAAATCAGGACATATAATGAATGAAAAGTGTTGAAAATAAAGAATATAAGGGGGCACTCTACCCACATACTCTGGCTTGCGAGGAGAGAGTTTCTCGCCGAACATTCGCTTCATATCAGATAATGAATATTCCACCCGCCATATTTTATTATATCCAGTTCCCTTGCTCCAGTTCTCTTTTCTCTTCTTCTCCTCGCCGGCGATGCGCGAGAAAGAGATGAAGAATTAATACGAACCTTAAAAAGCGGCCTGTGCCCGCTCTCCGCTAACATGTTGAAGTTCTCTCTTGCATCATACGCCGCATCTCCTATTACTGTTAATTTTCCATTACTTGCCATTCTTACTTTTGTTCATCTCTTTTAGCTCCTCTTCCATTGTATTTACAAAATCCAAGTTGAACAGCATTTCTCCACGCTTTACCAGCTTCTCATTGTACTTGCTCCACCTAAACATGTTTTAATGACACTGTCCTTATATTTCATGTTTTCTATAGCATTATGCAACTAAGCAAGCTCCTGCCGTTGAGCAAACTAATAATACCCAACCGCATTTACTGACAGGTGGACCCGCTAACTGCGCTGGTGCTCGTCGGGCTGGGCGTATTCATAGGTCTCCTATCAGGCATGTTTGGATTTGGAGGTAGCTCCATAAGCACGCCACTGCTCAGAATGGTTTTGAACATTCCTGCATATATTGCTCTCGGCTCGCCATTGCCCATGACATTGGTATCTTCGAGCATCGCTACCTATCAGTATAACAATAGCGGAAATATAGATTGGCATACTACTTTACGGCTTGTAATAACAGTAATTCCCGGCTCGATATTAGGTGCATATTTAACAGCGTATATAAGCGGCAAGGCACTGATGCTCTTCACGGCGTTTTTCCTTCTCTACGTGGCTATTAGGTTTATTGTGGGCAAAGACAGGCAAAGAAATTCAACACATGTGTATGCTCTGTATGCAGCTGGATTTTTAATAGGTTTTGTTTCCGGGCTTCTTGCCAATGGGGGCGGCATACTCGTAACACCTGTGCTTGTGCTCTTGGGCATGAAGATGAAACGTGCAATTGGGACCTCGCTCGCTCTTGTGCTTTTGGGCACTATTCCCTCCATAATAATACACTGGTATCTAGGGCACATAGACCTGTTAATCACTTTGTTTTTGATTCTTGGCGCGCTGCCGGGCAGTTATATCGGCGCAAAGACTACGATTTCCACTGCTTCAAGCACGGTTAAGCGTGGATACGGCATATTTCTCCTACTATTTTCTCTGTTCTTCCTTGGTTTTGAGCTTGTAAGAGGATAATTTTTAATAGTGAAAATATATTGCATCACCATGCGTGCCATAATTCTTGCAGCGGGAGAGGGAATCAGAATGCGCCCACTCACTGCGTCAATGCCAAAGGTCATGCTCCCCGTGGGCAACAGGCCCATATTGGCGTATGTGGTAGAGGCTCTTGCAAAAAATGACATACGAGATATAACCATGGTTGTGGGGTATCACAGAGAGAAAGTACAGCAGTATTTTGGCTCAGGAAAGGAGTTTGGGGTTCATATTCGCTATGTATTTCAAGACAAGCAGCTCGGCACGGCTCATGCATTGTATCATGCAAAGACAAGCGAAGAGTTTTTGCTTTTGTTTGGAGATAATATTGTAGATGCTGAAAGCATTGCCGTTCTTAAAAACACGGAGAAAAACACAATTTTGGCTGCATATAGGCCCAAGCCCAACAGGTACGGTGCACTGAAGGTGCGCGGAGATAGGGTACTAAAACTCTCTGAAAAGCCAGAGCTTGGAGAGAAAACATTAGTATTCACAGGCATGGGTCATTTTGGAGAAGAGCTATTTGAAGCGATAGAAAGCGGCTTTGAAAATGAAGAATATCGTCTTACTCCCGCTTTGAACAAGTTAAATTTAAAATACGTGGTTCTAAAATCAGGATGGCAAGATGCCACATATCCCCTTGAACTTTTGAGCATAAATAGCATGGCTTTAGAGCACATCACCCGGAAGGTGGCTGGAAAGATAGAGTCTTCTGCAACGATAATAGGCAATGTAGAAATTGGCGAGCATACTATAATTGAATCTGGTGCGTATATTCGAGGCAATGTCAGGATTGGCAATAACTGTGTAATTGGCGCAAATTCAGTTATTCTGGGTGATACGAGCATAGGTAACGGTGTGCGGATTGGGCCGATGAGCCATGTTAAAAATAGTATAGTAATGGAATCCACGGCGTTGGGGGCAGGTAGCATAGTGGAAGACAGTGTTATTGGCAGAGATGTGATTATTGAACCCCGGCTCACAGTCATATCCGGTACTGCTCGTAAAGTTATAAATACACATATGATGGAACAAGAAGGTGGTGCGGTAATTGGTGACAGTGCTAATATAGGCGCAGTGGTGGTCATTCACCCCGGAGTAAGCATCGGTGCAAATGCTAATGTGGCTGATTTAAAGGTTCTGTCTGAGGATATTCGAGATGGGGAGAGTGTTAGATAATGTGTGGAATAGTGGGTTACATCGGATTTAGAAACGCAAGTGATGTTCTTCTAAAAACGTTAAAGCGCTTGGAATACAGAGGCTATGATTCTGCGGGTGTGGCTATAATTAATGGCTCATTACAAGTTGAGAAAAAGAAGGGGTATATAGATGCATTGAGTATTGATTTTGAGGGCACAATTGGGATAGGGCACACTCGCTGGGCCACGCATGGGGCACCTAGTAATGAAAACGCACACCCTTTTGTGGATTGCAAGGGCGAAATAGCCATCGTGCATAACGGCATAATAGAGAACTTTATGGAGCTAAAAGAGGAGCTATTAAAGAGCGGGCACATTTTCAAGTCTGATACAGATAGTGAGAGTATTGCCCATTTAATAGAAGAGTATGGTGAATATCCTTTTAGAGCGGCATTTATGAAAGCAGTACGTCGGTTAAGGGGCTCTTTTGCCATAGCTGCAATTAAGGTAGGCGAGCGGAAAATCATGGTGGCAAAGAAAGAGAGCCCTCTCGTAATTGGTATCGGTGACCATGAGAATTTTATTGCGTCGGATATACCTGCATTTCTTGAGTATACAAATCGCGTAGTTGTGCTTAAAGATGGCGAGTTTGCCGAACTTGAGGAAGATTCAGTTACTATTTACGATAACAATGGCAAAGAAATACACCGTGATGTGACGCGAATAGACTGGAGCGTTGAAGACGCCGAAAAGGGAGGATATGAGCATTTTATGCTAAAAGAAATATTTGAGCAGCCAAGAGCTATGGAAGATACACTTTATGCCCTAGAATCCAGAGAGCTATTTTCGTTAGATATCGAACGGGTTAATATTGTTGCATGCGGGACCTCGTACCATGCCGGACTTACTGGGAAGTACGTGCTAGAAGAGCTATTGCATGTGCCAGTGTCCGTGTATTACGCCTCAGAGTACAGATACATGGCTGCGGTGGAAGATCCCGCGTTAACTATACTCATAACGCAGAGTGGCGAAACTGCAGATACCATCGGTGCGGCAAAACGTGCCAAAGAGCTGGGAAATATCACAGTGGGCATTACAAATGTAGTGGGCAGCTCAATAACCAACTATGTTGACTATGTTCTCTACACTAATGCCGGGCCCGAGATAGGGGTAGCAGCTACCAAGACGTTTACTACTCAGCTAGCCGTTCTTTATTATTTTGCAATACGCTCTGCGTTGAGCATGAGAAAGCTCACTCGCAAAAGCGCTGAGCGATTATTAAGCGAGCTCCACAGAATGCCATATTATATTGAAAAAGTGCTAGATGAGGAAGAATCTATAAAAGCTGAGGCTCAGAAGATTGCAAATGCGAATAGCATGTACTTTATAGCTCGTGGTTTGAATTATCCAGTGGCACTCGAAGGTGCGTTAAAGATGAAAGAGATATCGTACATACATGCTGAGGGCTACCCTGCAGGAGAGCTAAAACATGGGCCTATCGCCCTCATTGATAATGGCATGCCGGTCATTGCTCTGGTGCCTGAAGACGCGCTTTATGAGAAGATGTTATCAAATATTAAAGAGGTCACTGCTAGAGACGCTTATGTGGTGGGGCTCTCTTCAAATGGCGACGTGGAGAAGTGGGTAAATTCGCTAATTCTGGTACCACATACTCAGCCGCTTTTCACACCATTTGTAAACGCGGTGGCATTACAGCTTTTAGCATATCATGTTGCTAAAACGTTGGGCAGAAAGATAGACAAACCCAAAAATTTGGCAAAAACTGTGACGGTGGAGTGATAATATGAAATTCTCAGGCTCGTCAGGCGTGCGAATGTTATGGAGCAAAGATTTGCTTGATTTTGCGTATAATATGAGCATGGTGCTTGGCAAGAGATTTGGCAGGGTTGTAGTTGGCGGGGATTTCAGAACTACCTCAAAGGCAATTATGCATGTTATGAGCGGGGCACTATCTGCGAGCGGTGCAGATACATATATTGCTGGAGCTGTGCCCACGCCCACCCTTGCGTTTGCAACCCAGAACTTTGATATTGGTGTGATGATTACTGCCTCGCACAATCCTCCCGAGTACAACGGCATAAAGCTCTGGAACCCAGATGGTAGTGCTGTGGCTGATACCATGGAACTTGAATCGGGGGAAATTTGTAATTGGCATGACGTAGGTAAGATTGCAGAGTATGATGCAAGAGCTATGCACATGAACGCATTAATTGAGCATTTTGATAGTCTGGAACTCAGGGTAGTGGTTGATTGTGCAAATGGAGCTGCAAGTGTAATTACTCCTTTTGTGCTGCGAGCTCTGGGCGCAGAGGTAATAACACTAAACTGTCATCCATCAGGCACATTTCCGGGGCACCCCAGCGAGCCGAGCAAGGCCAATCTGGAAAGTTTAAAGCGTGTGGTAACAAGCACTGGCGCGGATTTGGGAATAGCACACGATGGCGATGCTGATAGGTTCATAGCAGTAACTTCCTCTGGACAATATTTAAACGGGGATTACATTCTTGCAGTGTTTTTAAAAGCTCTGAATCTCAATAAAATTGTTGCACCGGTGAATTCATCAATGCTCTTAGATAATTTTGCAAAAGTGGTGCGCGTAAAGGTTGGAGATGCAAACGTGTCTCAGGAGATGAAAAAAAGAGGAGTGGAGTTTGGAGGGGAGGTAAGCGGTACGCAGATTTTTGCAAATTGGAGATACACTCCAGATGCTATATACGCCGCGCTTAAATTTGCAAAGCTTGCTGAAAAGTATGACATTGATTCAATAGTCTCCGAGTTTCCTACTTATCATACTCTTAGAAAGAGCATTGTTTATAGTGATAGGGAAATTATGGAGGCAAAAATTGAGCGTGTGGTTAGAGAATACGACAATGTGAATTTAGTGGACGGATATCGAGTAGAATTAGAGGGTGGCTGGTTTTTGATACGATTTTCAGGCACAGAGCCTAAGGTACGTATAACAGTGGAGCATGCGGATAGAGATAAGGCAAAGTCCATATTAGCGCGCATAGTAGAAGCGCTGTCATAACATAGTGCCAAAACATTTAACTACTCCTCAGAGATAAAGGAAATCTATGATAATCAACTGCAAAGAGTTAGCAAATACAATAAAGAAAAATGCGGTGGAAGATGCACACGGCGAAAAATTAATTCTCCATACCCTAATGGCCGGCGATGACGAGGCTTCCATGGTTTATGCTAAATCAAAAATTAAAACTCTCAGAAAACTGGGATTTGACGGCGAAATAGACCGCGTAAGCAGCGAGGAAGAGATGCTTAAAAAGCTAGAAGAGCTCAACGAAAGGGACGATGTCCATGGAATAATGGTTGAATTTCCGCTACCGAAGGGCTACGATTCTATGAAGGTGCGCAGCGCAATCTCTCCGATAAAAGATGTTGACGGTATGAATCCTGTGAACTACGGGTATCTCCTTCTAGGTAATGAGATTATGACCCCTAACACGCCAAGAGCAGTAATTAGAATTCTTGAGAGCATAACTGAGCTGAAAGGTAAAGATGTCGTGATTATCAATCGCACCCCCGTGGTAGGAAAGCCTCTTGCTATGATGCTTCTCCACAGACATGCAACGCCAATTATTTGCCATAGTAAAACAAAAGCGCTCAAAGAAAAAACGAAAAACGCTGATATAGTGGTTGTTGCGGTGGGCCGTGCTAATTTTCTAGCGGCGGATATGGTTCGCGATGATTCAATAGTGATTGATGTGGGAATTAACGTAGTCGATGGAAAATTGCGTGGAGACGCAGATTTTGAGG
>JALULR010000103.1 GCA_027056155.1 DHVE2 group archaeon | reverse complement strand
TTATTATATCTTTTATAATGTGCAGATTGTCCCTCTTTTTCTTCGTTATGCCCGTGTACACGCTATCAATATCTATAACTCCGTCCTCGCTAGCAACATCAGTTAAGTATGCGCGTATTATTCTCACCGCCCTACGTGCGTCGCTTTCCGTGACTACATCACTTAACCTAGCTCTTGCAGATGCTTCTGCCAACCTTACCATTGCCTCGAGCTGTCTCGGCGTTATTGACACTCTATAATCCTCTTTAAATTTACCGCGGATTCTGAGAAACTCACTTTCGATTATGCGTATTGCCTCATCGCTCAGCTTAGGAACAACATTCGATTTTGCGTACTTCACATATTTTTTTATCATCTCGGGAGAAACCTTCTGTGTATGCTGCTCTACAAGAATATCCTCCTCGCCAAGCATTATCTTCTCACCAACAAGATGCACATTTAATATATAATCTGCCATCTCCCTATCCTGTTTCTCTTCTGGAATGTCCATTATTTTAAATATCACATCGAACCTAGAGAGAAGAGGAATGGGCAGGTCAATTTGCTCAGGTAGCGGGTCTCTAGGGTCAAATCTGCCGTACTTGGGATTTGCAGCACCTAACACAGAGCACCTTGACATTAGTGTTGCATATATACCCGCTTTTGTCACGGATATTATTTGCTGCTCCATTGCCTGATAGATGGAATCTCTATCAATAGTACTCATCTTATCAATCTCATCGATGGCTGCAAGCCCCAGGTCCGCTAGAACCAGCGCACCTGCTTCGAGGGTCCAGCGGCCGGTGTCGTCTTTTACCGCGGTAGCAGTTAATCCAGCAGCAGAAGAGCCCTTTCCGGAGGTATATATGCCATGAGGCACTAATTGGGACATCTTCTGCAACAACTGCGATTTTGCTGTGCCGGGGTCGCCAACTAGAAGAATATGTATATCGCCTCTTATCTTTGTACCATCTGGCATCTTCTTGGCCACACCGCCAAACATCTGAAGCACCAGCGCCTCTTTTATCATGCCAATGGGGCCAGTATCAAATATTGCAGGCGCTATCGATTGCCTAATTTTCTCTATAACGTCACCATCTCTTGCCAGCTCTTTTATCTCCTCTATATCCTCTTCGCTTAGGTCTTCGAGAGATTCGAGCTCATTATCCTCCCTATCGATGCTATTTACATACATATACATTATAAACTCCGTGCTTTTCACATTTTGTATTCTTGTCTCCCTCGCTTTCAAAATGCCGTTTAGTATTATCCGGTCCCCGGGCACCACCTCTCCTGCAAGGTCATCTTCTAAAATGGCAGTTATTCTCTGTGGCTGCTCGCCACCTCTCAAATCTTCCGGCATGTCTTGAATCTCAACTACCTGTGAGTCTTCAAGGTACGACTCAGATAGCAATAACTTAAATTTAACCTTACCTCGCGGTTTTCCGCATACACTGCATTTATCTGGCTCAATTAATTTAATGCCCTCTTGCTCAACTTTGGTAATCTCACCGCAATCACTGCACTTAAATGCACCTATCTTCAATTTAGGGCGTATCTCGGTAGCGCGCCTAATTATGCCTCTTATGCTCACAAATTTGTTTAGGTGTGTTGTGCGCAGTCTTCTAATTTCTTTCACTCTATCGTGCTCAGGTATCTGAATTACCCGCAGATGCACCTTAACATCAGTTTCGCCATAGCTTCGCATGGCAAGCTCGCCAATTGCAATGTACTCCTCAGGATTATCGAGAAAATCCTCCGCAAACTCTGCATTATACCCAACAATATCATCAAATTTTATAAATAAAGATTTCAATGATGGATACTGCTCTTGAATATCCAGCAAGGCTTTTCCATAATCTGTTTGCGACAAAAACTCAATCCACATGGCATTTATCTCCTCTGAGGTGTAGCGCATCAGAGATGCATTAAAAGATGATATAAAATATTTTGCCAAAGCATCACTTACAACTTTGAAAAAAAGTTTTTAAGTGTCGAGAGCTTTGAGGTACTTGCGTGGGTAATCTAGAGTATTTAATGGGTAGATTTCGAGAATATTACAAAACGGCGAACATACAACTTCCTCCAAGATTTAATATGCGAGAATATGGATTTATGTTTTTTGACAAAAAATATGTATTGCGGCATTTGGCATTTAGAAGAAAGAAGGAAATGCGGCGGTTTTTATTAGATAATGTGCCAAAGCACGCATACTATTCAACTGCCTATTACCAGCACCCAGATAACAAAAGCATGGAAAAGAAAGGTTGGCTCGGCGCAGACTTGATTTTTGATTTAGATGCAGACCACATACCAGAGACAGAAGGAATGACCTATCAGAATATGTTAGGCGTGGTAAAGCGCGAGGCTCAGAGATTAGTTGATGAGTTTTTGATGAGCGATTTTGGATTTGACGATGATGACATAACCCTCGCGTTCTCGGGCGGGCGCGGTTTTCACATCTACGTTCGCAACGATGATGTATATACTCTTAAAAGTGACGAGCGCAGGGAGATTGTAAATTATATCACTGGCGAAGGAGTTGATATCCTTTCGTTTATAATGAAAGAAAATTACATGTATCGCAGAAAACCGCGTGCAAAATACTTATTGTATCCTCCAAACTCTGGAGGCTGGTATGGAAAGGTAACCCGAGAAATTATGAAAAACCCAGAGTATCTGCTAAATACATACGAAGAATATGGCAGAGAGGCGCTCATTAGCGAAATTAGTGTTGTACTTAAAGACAAAAAGTTAGCAAACATCTTAGTACGAGAGATGCTCAAGCAGAGCAAGGA
>JALULR010000102.1 GCA_027056155.1 DHVE2 group archaeon | reverse complement strand
TCTTCATGCCTAACTCTTTCGCAATAGTTTTTATCACATCTTCTGGAATGTAGCCGAATTCATTCTGAACGTCGTGCAGAATTGCCAGAAGCTTTGAATCCTCATCTCTGTGTTTTTCTATTATGTGTAGCACTTTCCCGTCCATGCCGAGGGATTATCACAAAGTTATTTAGGTTTTGCGAAAGTCGCAAAATTTTAACGCGGGATTTTTAATAACGTTTACCACTATTATGCGCTTTCCCTCCTGTTCTGGGGCATATTCATGGCGTATCCTTCTTACGCATACATAGGCAGCGCGGGCGTGGGTGCATGTTCCCGCAGCTCAGGCACGCAGCCCTGCACAACTTATATTTACATCGGACTCTTTATTTATATCATTATCCCCATATCCGCCGGGCTCGCGATGCTCTTAGGGAAATTTTTCTGCGGGAAATTAGAAAAGAAGCAAGCTCCTTAACTTTCCCAACTCTCCTTTGGCATTCACTTTGAAAAATGTCTCATAATGCACGAATCCTTCATTTCACATTCTCAGAGTGCCCTAATTTCGAAATTTCACCAATGCTCTTGCTTTCTGCAATCTTGCCATCTTCAATCCTCAGTATCTTGGTAGCGTACTCTGCAAGGCGCAAATCATGGGTTGCTATTATTATCGTTTTTCCGCTTTCTTGCAATTTTTTGAACATCTTTATTATTTCAAGTCCCGTCTCTGTGTCCAGCTCGCCGGTGGGCTCGTCCGCGAGTAGTATTGGCGGGTCGTTTGCAAGCGCCACAGCTATTGCAACTCTCTGCTGCTCGCCGCCGCTCATCTCATCTGGATAGTGTTTTGCTCTTTTTTCCATACCAACCATCTTTAGAAGCTCTATTGCCCGCTCTTTTTGTTCTCTTTTTGGAACGCTTATAAATTGCATCGGCAGCATAACGTTTTCAAGGGCGTTTAGTGTGGGCACTAAATTGAAAAATTGGAAAACCATTCCCACATCTCTCCTCCTGTAATCGGTAAGCTCTTTATCTCCAAGCATGGCTATGTTCTTTCCGTTGATAACTACTTTTCCTGCGGTGGGCCTGTCTATGCCGCCGAGCAGATGCAAGAATGTTGTCTTGCCCGAGCCGCTGGGACCGAGGAGCATTACCATTTCACCCTCTTCTATTTTTAAGGATACATCTCTTATCGCTATAACTTCTATTTCGCCTCTTCTGTATACTTTTATCAGGTTCTCTATTTCTATCATTTACATTTCACCTCCGAGCGCCCTTATTGTTTGACTTTCTTTCACCCTTGCAAAAATTATAGAGATGATATACTGTGCAAAAAAGAACATCAGAATCATTATGCTGGTTACCAATCCAAAGTTTGCGCCCACTACAAAGTATATTGGCATTGACGATGACGCATACATGAATGTTACAAACGTGTACGTAAGTGCGATTCCAATAGCAATGCCAATAATTGCCGCGAGCACTATGATGGTAGCACCTTCTACCATTAAAACGTTCCTCACCTGTTTTCTAGTAGCGCCTCTCACCTTGTAGAGTGCTAGCTCCCCGCGACGGTTGAAGTATAGCGAGTACTGTATGATAAATATAGTCGCACCTCCAAGGAGTATCATGAATGCATCGAGCGTATCCAAAAACGAAATTATGTAATTGTCACCTTTTTCCTCTCGCTCTTCAAACTGAATTCCATCGTTCTCAAGCTCTTTTTTAAGAGCATTGTAATTATGTGATTTAAGTATAAGCTCACTGGCGTTTGAGGGTGTTACCTCTTTATCAATCATCACATATCCCATATCACTAGAATCTGGCAATCCCGGAAATGAGTAAACAATGCCACCAACCACATACTTATTCCCTTTATATGAATTATCACCGTATATCTGTATCACATCTCCCACATGCACGTCGCTTTTCTTCGCCAGATATGAGTTGAGCACCACTTTTCCACTCTGAAAAGAACCCTCTTTTATAAAACGCTCGAGATGATAAACTGAGCTTTTGTAACTTTTGAAATCAGCCATAGCTACATGAACGCTAACCCCCAGTACCCTCCAGTTACGCTCTTCACCTGTATATCCGAACGGCTCTCCGTCTATGTTAATCCATGCGTAGTGACTAACGTTTTTTGATTGTGTTATGTTCCAGCTTAGAATATTACTGTCAGTGGTCCTAAAATCACCACCCACCTCCTGAATGCTCTTTATTTCCTTCATTGCCTCTTCGTTGTCGTAGGTAGAGGATATAAATGTGGAGAATGTCAGTATGAATGCAAGTATAAACGCAATGTAAGCCACATTTTTTGGATTTCTTTTTACGCCTGTTTTAACGAGCTCTCCTGCAACACCGCTTATTTTTGAGAATGCCATTGCGATGTACTCGTAGAGCCGCTGAGTTCCAAGAGTTAGTAGTCTTGCCATGTAAAGAGGAAGGAGTATAAGTATAACTGGAAACAGAAAAATAAGAGTTGATAATATTATTACAGCAATTAAAGTGATTAAGTTCAAGCCATTGCTAAGCGAGAAGTTCTGAATTAGCACAATTCCCGTTATTATATATGCCCACATTGCTCCCGCCTTTATCATGTCTCTTGTGGGGGAGTACTCAACCTTCTTGAAGCTTTGATTGTAGTGGCTTATTAGCTCTAGCATCGGCACCTCCTTCATCTTTTTCCATGGCTTGTAAAGTGCGGCGAAAAATAGAAGCAAGGAGATTATTATAGCTGCGATACCATACCACAGATTCCAGTCTATTGAGAAGTATGGCAAGTGAAACATAGTTATGTTACCCACATATGCCATGAACTCTCCTAAGAGGTACCCAATTATTCCTCCTATGATTGCATATATAATTGCCTCGTATATCAAGAATTTCAAACGCTGTGAATTAGATGCTCCTCTTATCCTGAGTATTCCAAATTCTCTTCTTCTCTCGTTGAGCTCTATTTCAATGCCCACTTTGGAAAGATATGCCCCCATTACAATCAAGGGTAACGAAAAAACAAGGTACATAATGGAAATGAACAAGTTTGGCGTGTAAGACACCTCAGGATTTACGGATAATCCATTCGTGTATGGAGCTAAAGCATTGTACACATACATCTGCACCACTGCAAGCTTTTTATTAACCTCGTTCATGTCGCCCGAGGATAGAAGATAATTTACATCTACACTAACCCCGCCATACAATATGGTATCATTTAGCATAGTCATCGTGCCGAGGGTAGTAAGAGAGTCAAACTTACCACCTATACTATCTACATTCGTGTAAAACCCCACAACGTGGAAGGTAATTGTTCTAAGCTCCTTACCGTCCTGAAAACTCATGTTTAGTTTTTCACCGAGCGATATATTATATTTCATTGCAATATTTTTAAACATCGCTATGTCGCCATTACTTGATGGATAAGCCCCCTCGGTAAGGTTTACTCTTTTCTCCCAGTTATCAAAGTAGCATACGCTCAGTGTCAAATTTTTCTCCTTTGAATATGGATACGCAAATAGCACAGCATTTACATCACTCACATGTGGTATGCTCCGCAGTTCTTTCACCACTTTTTCATAGTTTCTAGCAGGAAAATCAGCGCTTATTGCTATCTGGTACTTCTCCTTGGTTAATGCATCGTAAAGCTGCGCTTTGGCTACATTGTTACCGAGGGTGAATACTGAGAATATTATTGCTATGGAAAGAATTATTCCTATTGTTGTGCTCGCTAACCTCCTTCTAGAAGTCACACGCATAGCTAACTTATATAAATCACTCTAAAAATACTTTTCATTCCCCCTAACTTAAAAAATCCAGCTCTGCAAAATAAATTGCACCGTGCCATATAGTGTACATGTGGTAGGCATACAGAATTATAGATATTATCTCACTGCCGTCAACAAGGTTGGAGAATGTGACAAGAGCAATTAAGTGAGCGCGGCACCTAACGAAGAAGTGCCAAAGCTACAAACAATTTTAATGATAATGCTCTTTATAGCCCCTGGCGAGATGGCCCAAAAAGGAGAAAATAGCACACCAAAAAAAGTTAAAATGATTACACCCCGTGGTACTCCCACAGGGATTTTTTAAACTTTTCAATCTCTTGTTCAAGTGAATTTAGCCTGTCTTTGTTAACCTCTATTCCTGCAATCTTCATTATGAATAGCAGCGATTTCAGATGGTCCTCAGCGCTAAGTCTCCAATCGTCTACCTTCTTGTATACTTTTGGCTCTGGTGCCTTTATTGTACCTGCCGGGGTCTCAATCTCCGCCTCGATCTCTTCCTCTGGGAAATACTTTGTAACATCTTGGACCTCACCTCTAGCGTATGCCATGATTTCCGATTTAACTTCTTTGCTTATCCAGCCAATATCCACATAGTAGTCTAGGAGCAGCGTTATCTTGTCACGCTTTACGTGCTCGAAGAGGAACTCTATCCACCGCATCAGCAGCACTACAGTGTAGTAGTCTTTCTTAATGTACGTTAGTAGTGGCTTTCCCGGCTGCGGCTTTTCAGCGTGCACCGCTCTTTCTTCATGTGCCCGAACAGGCACAGATTCAAAGCTCTCTGATTGCCTCGCAGGCTCGGGTTTTAAAGGCTCCGCTACCTCTGAAACTGATTCAACCACGGGTATTTTTTGCTCGGCACTTGGGGCAGGTGCGGGAATTACCGTGTCGGGTGTGATTTCCTGCTTCTCGCCCATGTTGATGAATGGATTGATTTTCTGTGATACTACCTCGTAAATGTCCAAGAGTCTCTTTATGTTATCTTGCATCTCTTCATTTACATTGCGAATCTCCGAAAGCTCATTTTCCAGTGAGCCTATAAGTGAGTCATGGCGCTCTAGCCTGCTCTGCATCTCGTCAAGTTTTCTCGCAAGGTCATCAATTTTCTCTGTGACTTCGTCAATGCCGCTGTTTTTCATCACATCGCCAAGTATGTTCTGCAGGTCATTTTCCTCGATGAGCGTCTCTGATTCTCCCGTCTCTGGTACGGCTATATCACTGCGAATCTCCGACTCTTCCTTTTTCTCCTTCTTTTTCTTTTTAAACAACCCTGCCATTGTTCTCACCTCCTTGATATCCTTTGTGCTCTGTACGCTAGTTCACTAGTACAAAGAAAGTAAAGAGGATCAGTAGAGGTCCACGTACTTCGTTGTTAGAGTTGCAGGTACCATGAATGCGGTATAGGTAGGTACACCATGCTTGGGTATTAATTGCAAGCTTACTTGTGTTTGAGGCCCAAGAGTAAGCCCAGCTGCAGTTGCATTAATTACTATTTTGATGACATCTCCCTGTGTCATCACATGATCACTCTTCCAGTTTAGTGGTGCCATATCTCTAAGCAGGTCTGCGCTGAAATGGGTTGAATCCGCGTAGTTTATAGCAGTTTTATTAGCTGGATCCGTTACAGGTGCAAAGGACAGAGTCTTATCGGTTGTTCCGTCGGTTATTTCAATTAGAACATTGTCAAGGTCAATTGCCGGGCTTCCTGCTATCAATCCAACCTTTATTTCTATCACACTTATCTTCGGATTTGCTGGCGTGCTGTTGTCAACTATACCGCCGATGTGTATTATTTTGAATCCAGTCGCCACATCTTGTATAGCTATGTTACCTGTCTCCTCAGCCTGCTGCTGCAGCTGGTACGCTGTCTGTATTAACACCGTCGCGGCAACGGCAGCCACTATAATCATGGCTATAAAGATTATCAGGGTGCCGATGCCCATTTCGCCTTTTTCTTTCTTATTCCACACCTTCTTCATTTTACATCACCTCGGGTTTTTTGGGAGTTTGCTCCCAATTATTACAAAACCGATGAGAGTTTAAAAATATTTCGTATATATTCTATATAAATGATTAGAATTTTTAATTCTCAGCTCTGAGATTCAGCGGAGGATTATTCTCTGTGCCGCAAGTAAATTACAACCGCAACAGCCGCCACCACTCCTATTATTATATAAAGAAGATTGTCCATTATAATGCCTAGTATGCCTCTATTTTCCTCACCTACTACCAGCTTCGCGGTGAGATTTTTCTCCATGCCCGAAGACGAAGATAAGACGATTTGCACAGTGTAAGTTCCTGAATCAAGCTTGGTTTTCACCTTGAGCCAAACTTTTGCCGTTTGGTTAGGTTGTAGTATCACATATGTGGTATTTGTATAATTTCTGCCCATGTATTGCAAAACCCATGTAATGTTCTTTTTATCAACTAGCTTTGGCACTATGGCTACCGACTCGGCAGCATTGCCAGTATTTTTTATTTCTAACTCTAAATCGCTATTTTTCTGCTTTACCTGTGCAGTAAATCCATATTTAGCAGGCACAGTTATCAATATTGGCAGCGAGGATAGTGTGGAATTATCGCATAGCACCCTAAAGCTAAGCTCGTATCCCCCTGCAACAAGCGCGGCAGGCACGTTCACAGTTAAATTAATCACCGTAGATGAGTTCATCGGCACTAACGCCGAGTACTCACTGAGCAAGGCGTAAGATGACATATTACCTGTAAGATTGAAATTGTAAAAATCGGGCAAGTTTCCAAGATTTTTAACTACAATCTTAAAAATATAAGTGCCTCCACTCTTCGATGCATTGCTTATCAGCACCTTCACCGAGTGGAGCACATTTACTATAAAGAGCACAGTGGCATTTTCAATAAGGTGCGAGGCATTAGAGCTCACGGTTAATAATAGCATTGCCTTGGTAAATGCCTTTGCAAACGGCACAAATACCGTTATTGAGAAAGATGCACTTGCGCCCATGGATAGATTCAAGCTCTTATTAGACTGTGCAAGAGCCCACGGAGTGTTCATAATGGAAGTTATCGTATAAGTATCGTTGCAATCTCCGAGATTTGTTATAGTCACGTTAACAGTATGTGGCTTAGTCGGCTCTACATAAACTAATTGCGGATACTGTATTTTGAATTTTGCCACTGGAAGTATATGTACATTCACCGTTGAATTCTCTGTGATATTACTATCAGAGCGCACAACCACGCTAATCTTGTATGTGCCCGGCTCCCCACTGCCAGCCTTGACCGTGAAATTAAAACTTTTCTTAGCATTCGGTTCTAGCACACACATAAAACTATCTGGATATACCGTTATGTCATTACTCACATTCTCAAAGGCCACAGTATAATTATCCACCCAGTTGCCCGTGTTAGCAATGCTCACCGTAATGTTGGTAGTATTGCCCTTTGTTAAATACACATCTGGCGTAGCATACATGTTAAATTCATATCTTTTCACAAACAAATTTTGAGAGATGTTATTATCATGCTCGTTTCGCTCGTAAATAAGATTATGCGGGTCAAGAGAAAAGAATAGCGTATGCCAGCCTGCGCTAAGTGACATATTGAAAACCAAACTTGCAGTGGTATTGAGCGTTATATTACCCATCGCGAACGGAGTTTCATTTACAAAAAGCGCGTATTCCACAGGTATCTCTAGCCCTCTATCACCACCTACAATCACCCTTACACTAACATTACCACCCATGCCACGAGTCGCGGCAGTAAGAGACGCCGCATATATATTGGGAAACTCTCCTGCTCTAAAAAACAGCTCGCTTTTGTTAACATACTGCTCTACCCACACCACCCCCAAGAAATCCTTGCTTACTGCAATTTGAGGGTGAGAAGAATTTCCTCGGGCAATTGTAAACAATTTACCAATACTATTGCCCTTAGTATCGTAAGTGGAAAACTCAACATGCTTTCCTGCCGCCCACACTACAAAGTTTCTATTTCTAGATGAGAATACACTGGGCGAAGATGCGTTCACTGAATTTACAGGTGTGAGATTGGTGTCATCGAGCACCGTTACTCCAGTATCATTGAGCTGAGTGTATATTAAACCATAACTTTCGTTTTCTCGCGAGCCGGTAAATACCACATTAAGCGCTTTATTGTAGCTAACGCTTATCTCCGTATCCGGTGAAACTACACTGATTCTACGCACAGGCGTACGAAAATAACCATGCTCGTCCAGGCCTCTATAAAATATGCTGTATCCCGGTGTGCTGTTATCATCTAGCCACAGAATATTTACATTGCCAGAATTATCAAGAGCTAGCACCGGCTCGGTAGAGTTTGTTGGATCAGAAGATACATCAACTGGAGCAATCAGCCTATTTCCTGCGCTATTTATCTTTTCGTACATGACGTCCCATTGCCCCGCCTTCCATTCTTGCCATACTAAATGCAAATCACCATGCGAATCTATGGCAATCTTTGGGTTTGTAGCATTATTTCCGTCGCTTACCACTGGCTTTGGCGGCACAACTATTGATATGTTCTCACTGCTATAGAGCAAGCTCGCAAAGTAAATTGCCCAGTGTCCTCCCACAAGCCTTTGCCACACCACATAAACCATGTTGCCCCTTGACACCACTTGTGGATTTATATCCTCCGCGCTGTAATATGTTATGCGCGAATCATTTAAAAGCTTAAATCCCTCCGCTGTTATCTTCGTATAATAAATCTCCCAGTTTCCGTCCCTATCGTCTTGCCATACTACGTCATAATTACCGCCATTCTCGTATACCGATGGCTCAGTCGCGTTTCCCAACCAAGTAATGCGCTCGCTTTGATGCCAAATTACATTATCTTCATAAATGCTTCCCGCAGCTCTATCTCCCACCTGCGATAAATGCAATGCACGAGCACTATCATTAATCTGAGAAGGCAGAGCATAAATGGGTAGCGAGGATAAGAGAATAATCACCAAAAACAAAGAGAGTAACTTCATAGATAGCGCCTCCTTAGAGTATGCTACCGTTAAGCTTGTACTCTTCATCATCTATGTTTAGCAGAACATTCATCTCATTGTTATCAAAATTCAGTGTAGCCTTGAATGTATCCACTGCCGAGATATACTTTACTCGCTTGCCATGCATTCTCTCTTTAAGCATGCCCTTTTCAACAAGCATCTTTACCCTGCGGTAGCATACAGATAGCGGGATATTAAGTGCTTTGCTTAGCTCGCGTATGCCTCGCTCCTGCTCCATTGTACCGAGTATTATTTGCGAGGAGTACGGGTCTAACATAATCTCCAGTATATCCTTTGGCTGAAGTTCCATGGGTGATAATTAAGCGCGGGGCTTTATTAAAATTTCGAAGTTATTTTATAATTAAATATCAATCCCTCGTATTCACCACTTATAATTTACTGAGTTTTTCAGGTTCTCTAATCGATTATGATTATCTAATTGGAAAATCAAGACGAAATACTTTTAAGTAATCTTCAAGATGCATTACCCATGTCGGGAGGAAGTGATAGTTCGGCTATAGGCGTAGTATTGATGGACGAATACAACCTTAAGATATTGGCAGCAACTGCTTTAAAACCAATGTCCGTGCGTGAGATTGCGTACAAGTTTGATATACCCTTGGCAAGCGCATACAGAAAAATAAGAGAGCTGGAAGGTTTTGGACTAATCAAAGTTGAAGAAACTCGGCTAACGCGAGATGGTAAGAGATATAAACTGTATCGCTCACAGGTAGAAAACTTTGAAGTAAGCTATCATCGCAACACTTTGAAGATAAAATTGCACATAAAATGGAAAGAGCCTGAGGTTATCGAGAAAAGCATACTTAGCCAATAAGCTCTTTGACGAGGTGCCTAGCGGTGAGTCTCACACTATCTTCGCTTTCGTGCTCTGGGTGCCAGCCATAACTGCGAATCTTCTCTATTGAAAGCATCATCTTAGGCACATCACCTTTCCAACCACGGCTTCCTCCTGTAAATTTATACTGCACATTTTTAAGGTGCATCTCTTCCACAACTATGTCTGCGATTTTGCGCACATTTATCCAGTCATCGCTGCCGATATTGAATATTTCAACATCGCTTTTACGGTGCTCATAGCCATAAAGTATCGCATCAACGCAATCTTGCACATACAGATACGACTTGGTCTGCTTTCCATCTCCAAGAATTTCAAGAACTTCGCTGTTGTTTTTAAGTTTCATGATAAAATCATAAATCACACCATGGGTGCCTCTAGGCCCCACTATGTTGGCAAATCGATAGATTACCGCGCGAATATCAAATGTATGTGCATAAGATGTAATAAACGCCTCAGCGGCAAGCTTGGACGCACCGTACAGGGATATTGGCACGAGAGGTCCATAATCTTCAGGAGTGGGTATCTTATCCGCTTCTCCGTAAACGGTAGAAGTAGAAGTAAAAACCAAATCATGAACATCGTTTTTTCGCATAGCCTCCAGTACATTATAGGTGGCTAGAACATTTTGCTCCATGTGCACCTTTGTATCAGTGGCCCCAAGACGCACATCTGGGTTAGCAGCCACATGAAACACGAGCTCTACGCCACGCATCTCTCTCTCGAGGGTATCCGTATCGAGAAGGTCTCCATACACAAACTTGAAGTTTTGCTTGCCGATATGATGCTCAATAAACTCCTTTTTGCCAGAGCTTAGGTTATCATAAACAATTACCTCATGGTTCTCTTTCATCAGCCGGTCCACTATGTGACTTCCTATAAATCCCGCTCCGCCGGTTACCATTATCTTCACAAT